>NZ_JAOTGB010000012.1:0-78516 GCF_044427425.1 Streptococcus sp. 2018WUSS126
GGCGAAGAAATTAGTCCAAGATAGTAGAAGCAGAAAGAAAAACACAGACAGTTCGGCTGAATTTCATCAGAATCAGCTTGAATCTATCTGTGTTTTTTATTTACTGGCTAGTTTTTGCCCAGTCTCTTTTCTTATGTCTTTGTTTCCAATCCCTCTATCGCTATTACCTCCTGTCGACAGAAGCTGTTCCCTTTATGGGGATGCTTCGGATGAGGTGGTTAGTGGAACATATAGAACAATTCTCTTTGACCTTCTCACTTGAACCACACTTCCTATATGTAGGTCTCCTTGGTTTTCTTCTTCCCTTATTGGCCTATGTCTCAGGAGACAGACAGGTCTATCGAACAGGAGAAGAACAAGGGAGTGCTCGCTTTGCGACCTTAAAAGAGATGAAGCGTTTTGAGGATAGAGAAATAGACAAGAACATGATTTTCACCAAACGAGCTAAGATGGGTCTCTTTAATTTTCGCTTAGCCTATCATGTCCAACTCAATAAAAATGTGATTGTCATTGGTCTTCCAGGGGACGGAAAAACCTTTACTTTTGTATTGCCTAATCTCATGCAGTTGAACTCTAATTTTGTGGTCACAGATCCCAAAGGAAACCTGGTCCACGAAACCGGTAAGATGTTAGAAAAGCATGGCTATGCGGTCAAGGTTTTTGACCTCATCCGCCTAACAAACTCCGATCGCTTTAATGTATTTGAGTATATGAGGTCTGAGCTGGATATTGACCGAATCTCAGAAGCTATTACGGAAGGAACAAAAAAGAGTGAACATATGGGAGAAGATTTCTGGGTACAGGCAGAACTCATGTTACAACGGGCACTCATTGGTTATCTTTATTTTGATTCTAAGGATCCGAAAACAGGTGTTTCTCACTACACCCCTCATTTGGGGCACGTGGCCGACCTCTTACGTCATCTGTACCGAGAAGATCCGGATAATCCAAGCCCAGTTGAGCAGATGTTTGAAGAGCTAGAAGAACACCAACCAGGTAACTATGCCTATAAGCAGTGGAAACTCTTTCAGAACTTTAAAGGCGAGACTCGAAACAGTGTCGTTGCGATTCTATCAGCTCGTTATTCCATCTTTGATCACCAGGATGTCAGAAACTTAATTAGCACCGATACGATGGAAATGGATACCTGGAACACCCATAAGACCGCTGTCTTTATTGCGATTCCTGAAACCAATAACGCCTTTAACTTCTTATCTTCTATCCTCTTTGCGGTCGGCTTTGAAGTGCTGACCCATAAGGCAGATGCCATTTTACAAGGAAAGGTTCCAGGTTATAGCAGACAGAATTTAAGACATATTCAGTTTATCTTAGATGAATTTGCGCAAATTGGCCGGATTCCAAACTTTGCCCAAGTTCTTTCGTCTATTCGAAGCCGAGAGATGTCCATTAAAATCATTATCCAAGCCGTGAACCAATTGGAGTCCCTTTATAAGAGTGACTGGAAAACAATCTTTAATAACTGCGCAACCCATGTCTTTTTAGGGACTAACGACAAGGACACCATGGAATACTACTCGACCAGGAGTGGGAAGCAGACGATACGCACTCGCTCCACTTCAAAAACACATAGCTATCGCAATGGTTCCTCTGGAGAAAATAAGCAAATCCAAGGCCGTCCTCTATTGACACCAGATGAGGTGGCTCGTATCGGTATTGAGGAAGGCTTGGTCTTTATCTCCAAACAACATGTCTTTAAAGATCAGAAGGCCAGTGTCTATGACCACCCAAGGCACGTAGAGATTGCTCATTCTCCACAGGATGAGAATTGGTATGACTATGTTCGATTGGGAACAGATATTGACGGACTATTGCTATATACAGATGATGTGACCTCAACATTTGAACAGCTAACCGCAGCTTAAGTAGAAAGGAAGAAGAAATGACAGAGACACAGGTAAGACTAGGCTATTTTGAAAGTATTTGCCAGGTCTTGGCACTAGAAACAGAAGATTTGACTGTGGAACACCCAAGTATCTGGAAACTCATTCAGACGGCAGACGAGGCAACCTTCTATCAATTGGCTCCTCATCTCTTTCTAACAAGAGACCGAACAGAACCTCTTCTAGCTTATCCATTAGAAGCTACAAAAGAAGAATACGAACGGTTTCGTCGATTACTAAAAGGAGAATAAGTATGGTCTTTACAAAAGCACAAGCCAAGGCTCTGTCCATCTTAGAGGTCGCAAAACGCCTCGGAATGGAGATGGAACGTAGCTCGCACAAGGAATATTACTGGAACGAACACGACTCATTTAAAATCAATACGGTAAAAAATACCTGGAACTGGTATTCTCGAACTGGGAAATATGGGGATACCATCAACTTAGTTCAAGAAATAAAAGGGGTGAGCTATAAGGAAGCGATGATTTTTCTAGAAACAGGAAATTTTCCTGAAGCCACCATTGTAGAAGAAGAGCGTAAACCCTTTAGGTACACGTTAGCCCCTTACGAGAAACCCTTTAGAAAAGCAAGAAGCTACCTCAAAGAGGCGAGAGGCTTGTCAGATGAGACGATTGATTTCTTCTTGGAAAAGGGAGTGCTGGCAGAAGCAAGCTACCGAGATAGGGATGGCTACGTGGAGGACGTCCTAGTCTTTAAATTTTTGGATCGCAACCACCACATTGTCGGAGCGAGCCTACAAGGCCTTTCTCCTTTCCCAGATCGTCATGAAGGCAAGGGCTACCTCAAGAAAATCATGTATCAATCAGAAGGAGTCGCCGGTTTAAACGTAGCTATTGGCTCTCCTAAGCGTCTAATCGTAGCAGAAGCTCCAATTGACCTTATGAGCTATTATGAGCTCCATAAGGATGAATTAGAGGATGTCCGTTTAGTTGCGATGGATGGTTTAAAGGAAGGAACACTGTCTCGCTATGCCATGGAAGTTCTCCAGGAAAGAGGAGCCGCAAAGGAAGTCGTTTTGGACTACACACAATCGAAAGACTTACGTCAAGCGTCAAACTTTCTATCTGAAACAGCCCGTTTAACGAATTTGTTTCATGATAACAACCATCAGGATTTCCTCACTCTTGCGGTAGACAATGATAAGGCTGGTCAAGACTTTATTGATCAGCTACAGGAGAAAAAAATCCCAGTTGTTGACGGAAGACCACCTCTAGCAACTAATGAGAAGAAAATGGACTGGAACGCTTATCTCCAGCTAAAAAAGAAAGGACAACTAATGGAACATCAAAGCAAACGTCTCACTCAAAACAAAGAAGTTGAACCACACCGAAAGGAAACAAAGTCTAAAAAAACAAAAACAGCAGAAGAACATTATTTCGATTGGATTGAGAGGATGGCCGCTACTGTACAGGAACAGCTACAACTTCCATCCCCTCCCACGTTAGCGTCTGAATTAGAAGCCGTAGTCGAACCATTCCTCACAACCGACTTAGATCAACTATTTGCCAAACGGCTTTCCTTAGCACTAGATACTCAGCGAGTAGAACAGTCTGAGATTCTATCTGTGTACCAAAAAATCGAACAATTGGATAAACAAATTAGCGAAAGAATGCGAGAAACAGAGCTTCGCGAATCTGAAATAGAAGTTATTTTCCATAGTTCTGACGAACCACTACTATCCCGATACTCCTCAGGAGAAATTATCCCATACACAGAGTTTGTTAGCATTCTTTATCCTAAAAATGCCAAACTTTTTAATGAGAACCCTCGCACAGGACCAACTGTTTCCTTTTCGAATGATGGGGGTACTTGGTTCGGACTTAGAACCGCAGATGGGCAGATGTTAGTTGAGCGTTTCCGTTATGATGTAGGATTGGAAGGGGAGTCTATATCTGAACGACTTAACAGAATCCTTTCGCCAGCACATTTAGAGCAGATAAGACAGATTGATACAGATTTTGATATTCCTTCTTATGTCGAAGATAAAAATAAAGAACTTGGTATCGAGGTGAAGCTTTACAGAGATAAAGAGCACATAGATACGCTAGATTTTAATGACTTGATTAATCACCCTAACATTGAAGAAATGGTCAATGAACTAGGTCACACCTCGCTCTCGTCCTATCCGGAAGAATTTACTATTGAAATTTTAGATAAACGCTTAAATCAGTCCCAGCTTACTGCATTGCTGGATCAGATTATTGAACTTGGTAAAGAAAAAGATGAATTAAAACAATTCCTGACAGAGCAACTAACAAGCCTTAGTCACTCTACTCGTCCAGATACTTTTCGTGCTTTAACAGAAAACGAAAGAACCCATATTAGCGAATTTTTTAAAACCCTAATACCCAATGTAACGACGAGCTATGAATTTACTGAAGAAGGAGTAGAGTATCTTTCTTATCGGATTAGGAATATGGAGTTTGCTTCCAGCCACCCAGAATTACGAGAGTTATCCCCTGAGGAACAGTATCAGTCTCTACTTAAGTTTTTTGATAAACACTATGGGAAACCATTCCCGTTACCAAGCGATCAAACTGTGATGGGGATTGAGCTACTGCAAGAAAAATTTGGTTATAACCCCAAATTGCCGTTGGCTGTCTATCGTGATAGCGCTCAGAATATGGATCGAATTGCTGAGAAGGAAGAAGAAGCCTTCCATTCTACTTTTGATAAGACGATGTTTGCCAAATCACTAGAACTGGTACAAAAGTATTCTCTTCAGGAAGTCATGGAGGGTATTGATATATGGTCTGGTGGAGATGAAGCTCGCTTAGAAGCCCTTAATTCGGACCTTAGAGATATATCTTTACAACCGCTTAAAGATTTCGTCGAAAGATATATTGACCCTAGTCTCTATTTGAGCCATGGATTTGAGGATAGTCCGCTGGCTAGTCTTTCGTTTCAAGATTTAGCAGATCTCTCTCATGAAAAAGGCTTGTTAGATGTAAATGGTAAGCTAGTTAATCAAAAAGACCATATGGAAAAAGAAAAAGCTCCTGACCGAGGTCAAGAGCCTATTAGCAATGCGGGCGATTTACATCGCAATCCCGATTCTTTAGGAGATATTTCTCCAAGGACAGCATCGAAGCCTGTTGTGAACGAATCACAACCTGATTTTCCTGTCATTGCTCCCTTAAAGTTTACCACTAAAGGAGAGTGGATGTCAACTCTTAAACCAGGTTACCATGTGATTACCGATGGCGAATTGAGGCGGCTCAATAAATTTGCACCAGGATTACAAGCAACGGCTCAGTGGTATTTGAATGAACTGGCGGGAAGTACAATTACCTATCTCTATCAAGATAGAGACGGCATTGGGCGACTAGACGTGCAATTCTCTGATGAAAATTTTGCACACCTGACAGGTATCTCTCCTAAGGGAACTGAGATGAAGCAAGTTGTCTATGATTTTGCGAATGGACAGGGGGATTATGGCAATATACAAGTTTCACATTCCATCAAAGATAAATCCATGGTATTGCCACTATTGCCAGATATTCTGTCATCTCAAGCCTTTGTCTTTAATGACTTATCAACGGTAGAGAAGTTTCATAAGATTGATTTGGAACAAGCAATCAAGACAGATGATGAAGATTTGTTGCTAGCTATTCGAGATGTAGATGGCGTTGGGGTTCCTGCTTCCATCATGCGAATAAAAGAAAAACTATCTGTAGAACTAGAAGGGAAAGAACAAGTTGTCCTGGGAGTCTATCGTGAACGAGACGACATTATCGAACAACTATCTATCCATCCAGACTATGTAAAAGATGGTGGACAGTCTATGATGACCGTCCTAAAAAATAAACAATATGAAACTCTCTCGACCTCACAAACGATAGAAGAAGAGAAAAAAATACCAAGCCTTTCTTCTGACAGACTACACGATGAACCGGCTCTACCAGTCTCCATAATGGATTCGGATGCGGATGGTATTTCAGATGAAGAGGAGAAAAAACAAGGAAGCAACCCTTACGATTTTCGCTCTCAACCAGCTACGAAACACCAAGAAGAAAGAGAAGAACAAGTGGTAGAAGACAGTAGCCTAGTTGTCGCAAACTTAATCCAAAATCAAGACATCGCTGGCTTAAACCGTCACCTAAAAGACGGCATTAAAGAGTATCTTGATTCAGATAAATACAAAGACTACTTAACTAAGATGAGTCAACTGAACAACTACTCCAGTCGCAACCTTCGTCTCATTCTTGCCCAACAGCCAACAGCTAGTCAAGTTGCTTCCTTTAAGCAATGGAAAGAAACATTTGGTCGCCATGTTAAAAAAGGGGAGAAGGCTCTTCGTATATTTGTTCCTATCACCTACATCAAGAAAGATGAGAACAATCAACCTATCTTAGATAAGGATGGAAAACCAGAAATAGGGACCACCTTCCGTCTCAAAGCTGCGGTCTTCGATGTCAGTCAAACAGACGGAAAAGAGATGCCAAAAGCTGTTTCAGATGTCAAGGACCAACTAACCGATCAGGACTACGGCAACCTTTATCGAACCCTGATGACGATTGCAAAAAACAATCATGTTTCCGTTCGTTTCGAGGAATTGGAGGAAAGTAGGAAAGGATATTATGACACAGCCAACCACCAAATCGTTTTAAATAAAGTTGGGATGAATAAGTCGCAACTCATCAAAACCTTCCTACATGAGACGGCTCATTCTGAACTCCATCACAAGGATCATCCACAGAAGGACCAACTGACAAGAAGTACCGCAGAACTCCAAGCAGAAAGCGTTGCGTACGTAGTTGCGTCTTACTATGGACTGGATACTTCTAACTATTCCTTCGGTTACTTAGCGAGCTGGTCACAAGACAAAGACACGCTGAGAGACCTAGAGGCACAGCTCGATATTGTCCAACAAGAAGCTAAAAGTTTGATTGAGCGCATGGATAAGGAAATGGAGGTCTTACGTTTATCCCAAGTTAAACAAACCCAACATCAGTTTGAAAATAAATTAAATCACTTTAAAGAACAATCAGACAAACAACTCAAAGAATTACAGGAAAAGAGGCAAGCAGAAGCTACCTCAAAAAAGGAAAAGGGTATCTCGAAATGACCAATCGAGATGTTCCAACACCGCCTAAGGTCACCTTAAAAACAACTCATCATCAAGGAGGAAATGTATCATGACACCAACACAAGAACACCAACTCATTCTCATCCTATCTGACTTCGTTCCAGTATTGGATGGAGATATAGTTCAAGCAATTAATCCAGAAGCACATCGTCTGACACGACAAATCATTTTAGCCAAACTCGAAGAAGAGGATGACTTCTTACTACAAGAACCTTCATTGTCTGACTGGATGGAAGAAAACAAAAGAGTCCTTCAAGAAGTCAGCGATGAGGAATTTCAAGAGGTCTTAAGAGAAACCATTCTCATTACAGAACTTCAAATTGGGCACTCATTATTTGACCCATTAACGGACGGACAACGAGGTCAATTAGCAGAAACTATTCTTCAAAACAAAATCAAAAACGAGGAGACCTCCAGTAAAAAATCAGTTGGCTTTTTCTCCAAAGCAACACATTTTTTAAGAGGAAGCCGTTAAAAAAACAATCAATTTTTTGAGAAGTGCTGCTCAAAAAGTGAGCACTAGGGGCTTGGGGTCTTCCCCAAAAATGAAAAAGGAGAGAAGGGAAAAATATATTTTTGACCTTCTCTGACTTTTTTAAAAATCGCAAATGGATATCCATTTGCTACGCTTGCCGGAAGAAAGGTAGGGGTGGGAGCCTCATTATAAAAGTATGGTTTTTACCAGGAGAGAAAAAAATAAATGGTACACAAGAAAGAAAATAGAAAACGATATATTCAGAAACTATTTCGTCTCACACCAGACGAGGACCGACAAATAAAAAAGAACATGGAACAGATGGGAGTGGAGTCTTTCCAGTACTATGCCAAAAATCAATTGATCCATGGTCAATTAGTTCAAATTGATTTTCCAGAGTTGAAAGCTCTTCGAGTAGCTATCAATCGAATTGGGTCCAACATCAACCAAATAGCCAAGCAGGCCAATGAGGACCAACACACCTCTACTGAGATGTTAGAACAAGTCTTGGGTCATCTAACGGAAATTCGAGAAATGGTTTCAGTCAAATTGTCAAGCGAGGAGAAACAAAGTCTCCAAGCGCGAAAACGAATAGTAAGGATGGATATAGATGAATGGTAGCTATTAAACCACCAATCCAAATTAAGACTACAGCTAATCTGAAACGTGCAGTCACCTATATACTAAAAGAAGCTAAAACAGTTCTGCCTATGAAAACAAAAACTGCTTTCCCCTTCCCAATTGTATCGAAAAATGGGAAATTACATTTTCAATTGGTTTCTGGTCATCAGATTGAGGATGTATCTATTGCAGATGAGGAAATGATTCTCACAAAACTAGCCGCAGCCTTTCATAAAGGAGACGATGATTTAAAAGAATTGACAGACAATAAACAAGTGCTTGCCCATCATATTATCCAATCATTCTCGCCAGAAGATAATCTAACTCCAGAACAGGTTCATGAGATTGGTCGGAAAACCATGCTTGAGTTTCTAGGACCAGATTATCAATTTGTGATTGCGACTCATACAGATAGAGACCACCTGCACAATCATATCATCATCAATACGACCAACAGCTCAACGTTAAAAAAATTACGTTGGCAGAAAAATACTCTAAAAAATCTACGGGCTATTTCAGATAAACATGCGGCTAAATATGGCGCAAAAATTATTGAGCCAGCGATGAAAAATTCTTATACCAAATATTCTGCCTGGCGTAGGCAAAATAATTTTCGTTATGAGTTAAAACAACGTCTTGACTTCCTCTTGAAACATTCTACCTCGTTAGAAGATTTCAAAGAAAAAGCAAAAGCTATGGATCTGCATGTTGATTTTTCAGGGAAGTTTGTCAAATACCGCTTACTGACTCCTTTGGATGGGAAGCTCCAAGAAAGAAATACCAGGGACGACACTTTATCCAAGAAAAGACTCTACGCCCTTGAAAAAATTAAGGAGAGAGTCTCAAAAAATCAACTTACATTTTCTACCTCGAGTATAAAAGAAATGTACCAACAGTATAAAGAAGAAAAAGAACTGGATTTTGAATTGAAACTCGATGTAGCTTCTTGGCAAGTCGAACAAGAAAGTCCAAAGGGGATTTATCTTCAACTGGATATGGGTGCCTTAGATAGTGGAGCCATCCTGATTCCTTCTCATAAAGTCGATAAAAAAGAAGATGGTTCATATACCATCTACATTAAGGAAAAAGATTATTTTTATTTTCTCAATCCTGACTACTCCGAGAAGAATCGGTACATGATGGGGGTGACTGTAGCGAGACAGTTGGCTAAACAAAATGGTGAGGTGCTCATTACAAAAAATCCTCATATTTCATCCATGCAAGAACTGGTTAAGGAATATAATTTCCTAGTGCAACATGGTGTGACAGATGGAGAGCAGTTTAGCCATTTGGAGGAACGCTTTAATCAGAAAATAGCTGACGTGGATAAAGAACTGAAACGCTTGGACAGTCGCTTAGCCCGTTATCATAAAATCGAGGGTGCACTTCTTGCCTTAGAAAAAACTCCAGAAAATACATTGTCCGCACTCCAACTATTGGATGAGATGGGGCTGCCAAAGGACATCAGCCTATCGGATATTTCACAACTCATCCAACAGTATGATATTGAAAAAGGAGCGCTTCAAGAATTTTTCGACGACACTTTGAGAGAGTATACTAATTACCGTGAACTGCAAGATGTGGTCCGTGTAAGAGAGCAGACTCATAAGGCTATGTCGGATGAAAAAATTCTATAGATGACTTACGGAAAGAATTTCCTAAGTGAGGTTTGCTAAACTAAAAAATGCTCCCCGTTTTTTCGGGAAGCATAGTTGCCTATGGCTGTGTGCTTAATTCAGAATTTTTTACCAAGACAACCTAAAAAATAGTATGCCACTAAATATTGTTTCTGTAAAGACCATTGATGACAATATCTGAAACTTACTTTCATGGGTTTTCAATGCTTTTCAAATCCAGTACAATGGATTGTATGAGATTTGATGAACGTAATTTTGTGACAGAAATGGATGAATACTGTAGACAGGAGTTTTTAAAACGAATTCGGGATTATGATGATTCTATCGCTCCAACTATGCGACAGAATGGCTATAAAAGAGTCGATGCAACGGAGCGAACAGTCCTCTTCACTTTCGGAGAAATCACCTTCTCACGAAACCGCTGGCGAAGAGGGCAGAAAACTCTTTATCCAGTAGATGAGTGGTTAGGTCTCGAAAAATATATGCGTTACTCTCCAGAGCTAATTTTTCATATGGCCAAACATGCCTCAAAACTATCTTATAGAGAAGTTTGTAGAACTATCTGTGATGCTTACCGTATTGGAGTAACGAAAGATGCTGTGTTGAAAGCCACTAAAGTAGTTGGACAACTTTTAGAGGAAAAAGAGCGCTATCGCTTTTATCTGGAAGAAGAACAACCCCCACAAAGAATCAAAGCAAGCAAGATATATCTAGAAGGGGATGGTGTGATGGTCAAAACCACTTCATCAGGAAATGAGCGTTCAAATACTGACCTAACACATTTTCTTGTCCATACGGGGGTAAAGCAAGTAACAAAAGATCGGTGGATACTCGAGAATAAACATGAGATTGTTCATGTTAACCATGAGAAAGCTAAAGAAGAGCTATTAGACTATCTCTATAACCATTTTGAAATTACAGACCAAACTATTCTTATTACTAATTCCGATAACGGGAAGGGGTATACCAAGCGCACCTTTCAAGAAATCAAAAAGGCACTTGGTATTAAACGTCATGAACATTTCTGGGATGAGTACCATCTGAATCAAAAACTGAAGACCTTCTTCAAACCCTATCCAGAAACCTTGTACAATTTAGCTCAGAAAGCTATCCAGACTCACAAGAAACCTCTACTCATCACAGTGTTAGATACGGTAGAATCCCTCATTGAGACAGAAGAGCAGTATGAGACTTACTATAGCTTCCGACAGAAGATGATACGCAACTTTAAGGATACCAAGCCAGCTAAACTAAGAAATTTATCTCATAAGGGTGTCGGTGTGATGGAGAGCCAGCATCGCAAAATCACATATCGCATGAAACATAGAGGGATGTATTGGTCGATTAAGGGAGCTTGTACGATGGCTAAGATGATTCTCTTGGAGAGGATAGATAAACTGGATGAGGTATTCTTTGGGGATTGGCGCAAAACCTATCAACCCTATCAGAACCAGCGTTTTAGCGCAGGAAGAGCCAACAAGAAGATAGAAGAACCACCTAATATCAGACGTTATCACTCAGGACATAAGACAGGTCGATGGTCGACTCATGCAAAGTAAAATCTAAAACCATAGAATACCGCTAAAAAAATGAGATTTTAGGGGCTTTTTCGTCATGTTTTGCTTGTGTTTTTGTATGGTTTGTGATACAATAATATTATAAAGAAAACGAAAAAAGGTGCAGGAGCGCTAACTCCCACACCACCGATTAAGACAAAGTAGAGTTTTGCTTAATCAGTCAAACAGTATTGTAGCATAAAGCAAACAATCACGTCAAGACTGGAGCAAAGAAAAAAACTTTGTTTCGGTCTTTTTTCGTAAGTGAAAACTATCTGCTTTCTTAGGGTTTTAAAGGGATTTTGAACTTTCCCAAAAATTTAGACACAAACATCGCTATATAAGGCTTTACAGAGCCTTTTTTTTGTGCTATACTATTCTTTGTGCGAAATAACAGCAGGGCAAAATGAAGCTCGTCAACAGAAGGTCAGCAAGAAGAGTAATCGTTGCTGTTTCGATGAAGGCCTCCTGCACGAATCAGGTTTGCTTAAAACGTTATTTCCTACAGAATACTTATTTTTTAGGAGGACATAACAAATGTCACGTTATACAGGACCATCTTGGAAACAAGCTCGTCGTCTTGGCTTGTCATTGACAGGTACAGGTAAAGAATTGGCACGTCGTAACTACGTACCAGGTCAACACGGACCAAACAACCGTTCTAAATTGTCAGAATACGGTTTGCAATTGGCTGAGAAACAAAAATTGCGTTTCTCTTACGGTTTGGGTGAGAAACAATTCCGTAACTTGTTCGTACAAGCTACTAAAATCAAACAAGGTACTCTTGGTTTCAACTTCATGCTTCTTTTGGAGCGTCGTTTGGACAACGTTGTTTACCGTCTTGGTTTGGCAACTACTCGTCGTCAAGCACGTCAATTCGTAAACCACGGTCACATCCTTGTTGACGGCAAACGCGTTGATATCCCATCATTCCGCGTTGAAGTTGGTCAAGTTATCTCAGTTCGTGAGAAGTCAATCAAAGTTCCAGCTATCCTTGAAGCTGTTGAAGCAACTCTTGGACGTCCAGCTTTCGTATCATTCGATGCTGAAAAGCTTGAAGGTTCATTGACTCGCTTGCCAGAACGCGACGAAATCAACCCAGAAATCAACGAAGCTCTTGTCGTAGAATTCTACAACAAAATGCTCTAAGATTTGTATCGATATTTTAAAAGCCCTATTTACAAGGGCTTTTTTGTCTGTATTTGAGGAGGGATTATGTGGCGTAAGTATTTTTTGCTAGTGGTATTGACTATTTTGGTCGTAGGTGGGGCATTCTTTCTATCTCAATCAGCGACTGCACCAAATGAATCAGACTACGTGAAAGCTGTAAAGAGTTACCAGGCTATTTCGATAGATGAAGTGGAGCAAAAGGTCCAAGACGAGGAAGAATTTATTTTATACATAGGTCGTGAGACATGCCCTTATTGTCGTGATTTTGTTCCTAAATTAACAGAGGCAGCAGAGCAATCACATGCGACTATTTACTATTTAGATAGCGAGTCGGATCCGAATGGAAAAATACAACAATTTCGACAGAGTCAAGGTCTTGCTACGGTTCCTAGCTTAACCTACTATAAATCAGGTAAATTATCTGGAATACTCCGTAAAGGGAGCCAAGCAACAATATCCGAAATAGCGAGCTTTTTAGCTCTTCAAAATCAGTAAATAGCTGTAAAAATGTGTGATGTTTGAATCATACATTTTTTGTTCATGTTTGTGAAAATATTTCAAAACAAATTGAAAAACATTTCACAATCTTGTATAATACTAATATCAGATAAAAATTGGAGGTTTATCATGAAAAAGAAAGCTTGGTTAGGCTTACTAATGAGTCTACTTGCTGTTGTGTTTTTGGTAGCGTGTGGAGGAAAATCTGACAAAACTGCAACTTCTTCATCGTCTACTATATCTTCTTCAGAAGAGGCTGTTTCAGGTGCATCTGTGAAAGAATATACAGATCCATCTGAGTTGAAAGATAGCTATGATGTTATCGTAGTTGGTTCAGGTGGTGCAGGGATGTCGGCAGCTATATCAGCTAAAGATGCTGGCGCTAGTGTTGCTCTCTTGGAAAAAATGCCTGTTATCGGTGGTAATACGGCTAAATCATCAGCTGGTATGAATGCTTCACAGACTAAATTCCAAGAAGCGGAAGGTATTGCTGATACAAACGATAAGTTCTATGAAGAAACACTTAAAGGCGGTAAGGGAACAAATAGTCCTGAATTACTTCGTTATCTTGTAGATAACTCTGCTAGTGCAATTGACTGGTTGGATGGAATGGGAATTACTCTTAGCAACCTTACTACAACTGGTGGTATGAGTGAGAAACGTACCCACCGTCCAGCAGATGGTTCAGCTGTTGGTGGCTACTTAGTAAATGGTCTTTACCACAATCTTGTTGAACGTAAAGTACCAATTTTTGTCAATGCAGATGTTAAAAAACTCCAAGACAAGGATGGGACTGTGACAGGTGTTGAAGTGAAGATTGCTGGTGAAACTAAGAAAATCTCAGCTAAAGCAGTTGTATTGGCGACTGGTGGTTTCGGTGCTGATTTGGAAATGGTTGCTAAATTAAACCCAGCATTGAAAGGTTATGTTACAACTAACCAAGAAGGTTCAACAGGTGACGGTATTGCACTTGCTGAATCAGAAGGTGCAGCAACTGTTGATATGGAACAAATCCAAATTCACCCAAGTGTTGAGCAAGAAACTTCTTACTTGATTACAGAAGCAGTTCGTGGCGAAGGTGCTATCCTTGTCAACTCAAAAGGTGAGCGTTTTGTTAACGAATTGGAAACTCGTGATAAAGTTTCTGCGGCTATCAATAGCTTAGAGCCAAACTATGCTTATGTTATCTTTGATGATGCCTTGAAAGATCGTGTGAAAGCTATTGCTCAATACGAAGAAAAAGGTCTTGTAAAAACGGGTGCTACACTTGCAGATTTGGCTAAAGAAATTGACCTACCTGCGGATACACTTCAAACAACACTTGATACTTGGAACAAGGCTGTAGCAGATAAGAATGATGCGGCATTTGGTCGTACATCAGGTATGGACCATGCCTTGAATACTGGTTCTTACCACGCGATTAAAGTTGCACCTGGTGTTCACCATACAATGGGTGGTGTGAAAATCAATACCAATACTGAAGTATTGAAAACAGACGGTTCAGCAATTTCTGGTCTTTATGCTGCTGGTGAGGTAACTGGTGGTGTTCATGGTCAAAACCGTATTGGTGGTAATGCTGTAGCAGACATCATCGTATTTGGTCGTCAGGCTGGTGAACAAGCAGCTGGATTTGCTAAGAAATAAATTTTAATATGAGGAGTTGGCTACAGTCTAACTCCTCTTTTTGTATTGTCGTCATTCATCTAAGATGATATACTTTTAAGGTATGAAGAAGAAAATAGTATTATTGTTAGGAGCTATTGCAGCCATTGTTTTGATTTGGTCTGCTATTGCTGGCCAGCGTCAGCAATCCTATGTCGAGGCCGAATTAAGATACCAGGATAAAATTTGGATTATCACAGATTTGCATTATTTATCACAGGATTTATTTGATGATGGAGAGGCATTTTCCTATATAGAAAAAACAGCTGCTGGCAAGGATTTACGTTATGGAAAAGAGCGGATGGAGGCCTTGGTTGAGCAGGTTGAGCGTGAGGAACCGTCCTTGTTACTAGTCAGTGGGGATTTGACTCTCAATGGTGAAAAGCAGAGCATGGTTGAGTTGGCGCAGTATTTTACCCAGATTGAAGAAAAAGGAACGGAGGTTTTGGTCATTCCTGGCAACCATGATATTGCCAGTGGCTGGGCTAGGGCTTTTAAGGGAGATCAGCAGGTAGTGACAGATCAGGTCACCGCTCAGCAATTTTCAGATATATTTGACGATCATGGCTATCAACAAGCCAGCAGTCGTGATAAAGCCTCATTGAGCTATCTGGCCAAGCCATTTTCCAATGCTTGGTTTCTGATGATAGACAGTAACATCTACTCTGACGGCTACGGTAAAGGAGCTCCTCCAACCAATGGACGTATCAAAAAAGAGACCTTGGATTGGATAGAAGTACAGCTTCAGGCAGCCAAGGAAGCTGGAGTGAGCTTGATACCTGTTATCCATCATAATGTCTTGCAACAGCATGTCATGCTCTCAAAAGGCTATACTTTGGATAATGCTGCCGATTTGAAGGCCTTGTTCAATCAATATGGCATTCAATTTGGTTTTTCGGGACACACTCATTCTCAGAATATTGTTGAAGAAGACTTGGGGCAAGTCAGCTATACTGAAGTGGTCAATGGAGCATTTTCTATTTACCCAGCTATTATCGGCCAATTGAACCTTGATGACGCAAGCATTCACTATCAAAAAACTCAACTTGATATGGCTTCGTGGATAGAAAAGCACCAACCTAGTGATCCAAATTTGCAGAATCACGTAAAGTACTTACAAACCGTCTTTGACAATACCAGTGACATCATGGTCCACAATGTGTTGAACGATGAACGGTGGTATGATGGCGAGACAGCAGATGCTGTTTCACAATTTATCATGCCAGCCAATCGTGCTTATTTTTCAGGAGAAAAATTGGACCAGACTTGGCTTGATGAGACGGTATTTCCAAGCCAAGTCTATCAGACCTTGCAAGCAGCATCACCGAGAAGTTTCTTGGCTGATTATCTTGATGTGATTATAAAACGGAGTCAAGGTCGAGATGTGGAAAAACTAGTGATTAAAACAGAAAAAGATTTTGTCCAATAGTTTTCCACAGATTGTTGAAGAAGTCCACAACTTTTCCACAGGTTGTGAATAAGTTATGCCTTAGTAACTGTCTGAGTAGGTCTATTTTTACAAATAAAAATGCTCAGCAACTTTCCTGAAAATGTGATAAAATAGTAACAAATTGTGTCAAATGGAGAGAAAGATGACCTTACTAAGCATTGCCATTCCGAGTTATAATTCGGAGGCCTACCTTCATTACTGTGTTCATTCCCTTGTAATGGGTGGTGACAAGGTTGAAATTCTGATTATCAACGATGGTTCGACCGATTGGACTCAGGAAATCGCAGAGGGACTAGAGAATCAATTTTCAAACGTACGTGCCATCTATCAGGACAATAAGGGTCATGGCGGAGCTGTTAATACAGGGATACGTGAGGCCAAGGGGAAGTACTTTAAAGTTGTAGATTCAGATGACTGGGTCGATACCAGGGCCTATTTGAAGATTTTGGAAAGTTTACAGGATTTAGAAGAAGCAAATACACCTGTTGATGCCTTTATTTCCAATTTTGTTTACGAAAAAGAGGGACAATCTCGTAAAAAATCCATGTCTTATCAATCCACTCTTCCTGAGAACCGTATCTTTGGTTGGGAGGATGTGGGTGCCTTTTCCAAGGGTCAATACATGATGATGCATTCCTTGATTTACAGGACAGATTTATTGCGTGAGGTTGGTCTCGTTCTACCAGAGCATACTTTCTATGTGGATAATATTTTCGTGTTTACCCCTTTACAGGCTGTGAAAACCATGTACTATCTACCAGTAGATTTTTATCGTTACTTTATTGGGCGAAATGACCAGTCTGTCAATGAATCCGTCATGATTAAGCGCATTGACCAGCAGTTAAAAGTCAATCGGATTTTGGTAGATAATTTAGACTTGGGGGCGATTGATAATCCTGATTTACGGAGTTATTTGCTCAATCACGTAGAGATTACGACCATTATCTCCTGTGCCCTTCTCAATCGTGCTGGAACGGCTGAACACATGATGAAAAAGCAGGAATTATGGCACTATATTCGTGATAACAATCCAGCTCTCTTTAAAATCGTTCGAAAAGGGTTACTCGGGCAATTAACTAACCTATACGGGTATCCAGGCCGAAAAATTTCCAATGCTGTCTATAAAATCGCGAAAAGAATTTATGGTTTTAACTAGGAGGTTGAATGCCACTTCTCAAAGCTAGTGTCAACATCTCAGCACAGTGGTTGATTGGCTCTAACAATCTGGGAGATTGTTAGAGGTTGGAGATAAGATTTGCACAGCAAATCTCAGCAATTCGTGTTGCACACTTCAAATCTGACCTAATCAACTGTGTGGGGGCGAGACGACGAACTCTTTTTATTTTCGAGTTCTGTCCCGCTCCCTTTTCTGTTATAATGAATAGAAGAAAAACGCTTACAAGGAGAAGACACATGCAAGAATTAGGACAGACAGGTTTACAGGTTTCTCGAATTGCTTTAGGCTGTATGCGAATGGCTAGTCTGACAGAGCAAGAAACTGCTAAAGTGTTAGATACAGTCGTTGGACAGGGGATCAACTTTTTCGACCATGCAGATATTTACGGCGGAGGTGAGTCAGAAATTCGCTTTGCTCAGGGCACCAAGTTGGCAGGTCTCAAGCGTGAGGACCTGCTTCTCCAATCAAAATGTGGCATTCGTAAAGGTTATTTTGATTTCTCAAAAGAGTATATTTTGGAATCTGTAGATGGGATTTTGAAGCGTTTGGATACAGAATATTTAGATGTTCTTGCCTTGCATAGACCAGATGCTTTAATGGAAGCAGAGGAAGTGGCAGAAGCCTTTTATCTCTTGAAAAAAGCAGGGAAGGTTCATCATTTCGGCGTCAGCAACCAAAACATTTACCAAATGGAGTTACTTCAATCCTATCTCGATCAACCGCTTGCAGTTAATCAATTGCAGCTATCTCCTGCTCACACGCCTTTGATTGATGCTGGATTACATGTCAATATGAAAGATGATGCTGCGACTATGCGTGATGGTGGGCTGATTGATTATTGCCAGCTTAAAAAACTCACTATCCAAGCCTGGTCTCCTTTCTTGATTGATTTGCAACGAGGTATTTTTGCCAACCATCCTGACTATGCTCTTTTAAACCAGACCATTGGGGAAATAGCAGAGCGATACAATGTTTCACATGAAACAATTGTCGTGGCTTGGATTTTGCGTCATCCAGCAAAGATTCAAACTATTGTTGGGTCCATGAATCCAGAACGTTTGACCAAGATTGCACAAGCTAGTGAGATTACCTTGACTAGACCAGAATGGTACGAAATATATAAAAGTGCAGGCAACATCTTGCCCTAGGAGGAAGCTATGCAGTGGGAAATAAAAGCATTTGACCAACTAAGTTTACAGGAACTTTACGGTATCTTGACACTGAGAGTTGATGTCTTTGTTGTTGAACAAGCCTGTCCCTATCCTGAAGTTGACGGTAAGGATCCAAACTGTCTTCATCTTTTGGGAACTGATGAAGGAGAGTTAGTAGCTTACTTGAGAATATTGCCAGCTGGTCTAAGTTATGATGAAGTTTCCATCGGTCGTGTGGTCATCAAGTCAAGTCATCGTGGCAAAGGATTAGGTCGACCAATGATGGAGCAGGCAATTCACTTTATTACAAACGAATGGAAAGAAAGTCAGATTAAAATTGGTGCCCAAGCCCATTTAGAAAAGTTCTATAGTTCGTTAGGTTTTGAGCCAGTTTCAGAAGTCTATCTAGAGGACGATATTCCTCATTTAGATATGCTTTATACTAAACCAGTCGTTTAAGGCTGGTTTTTTAAGCCTGTACTCACAAGTCAAGTTATATAAGAGATAGTTTTTTGAAGGAATACGGACTATATTTTGAAAAAACTAAGGCTGAGTAGCTTTAGATAGGAGTGCTGGACGGTGAATACAGTTTCTTAGATTTTTCTCGGCAATTTCCCCCAAAAATCAGCCATTTTATGGTAGAATGAATAGGTATAAAATCAGTAAAAGAGGAAGAAAATGAAACGTTCTATGTACGCTGGACGTGTTCGTAAAGAACATGTCGGACAGGAAATTACTTTGAAAGGTTGGGTTGGCCGTCGTCGTGACTTGGGTGGTCTGATTTTCATTGACTTGCGTGACCGTGAAGGCATTATGCAATTGGTGATTAACCCTGAGTCAGTTGAAGCTGAAGTGATGGAAAAAGCGGAGAGTCTTCGTTCCGAGTTTGTTATCGAAGTAACAGGAACGGTTGTGGAGCGTGAGCAAGCTAACGACAATATCCCGACAGGAGCTGTTGAACTGCAAGTAACCAGCTTAACAGTGTTGAATACGGCTAAGACAACTCCGTTTGAAATCAAAGATGGCATTGAAGCCAGCGATGATACCCGTCTTCGTTACCGTTATTTGGATCTTCGCCGTCCAGAAATGCTCAACAACTTCAAATTACGTGCAGCTGTAACCCACAGCATTCGCAATTATCTGGATGACTTGGAATTTATTGATGTGGAGACGCCAATGTTGACTAAGTCAACACCAGAAGGTGCACGCGACTACTTGGTACCATCTCGTGTGTCAAAAGGTCATTTCTATGCCCTGCCACAAAGTCCACAGATTACTAAGCAGCTTTTGATGAATGCTGGTTTTGACCGTTATTACCAAATCGTTAAGTGTTTCCGTGATGAGGACTTGCGTGGGGACCGTCAACCTGAGTTTACACAGGTGGACTTAGAAACCTCATTCTTGAATGAAGTTGAAATCCAAGACATCGTAGAAGGCTTGATTGCTAAGGTCTTGAAAGATACCAAAGGAATCGATGTGACCTTGCCATTCCCTCGTATGGCCTATGACCATGCTATGAACTTCTATGGTTCAGATAAACCAGATACTCGTTTTGAGATGCTTTTGCAAGACTTGACAGAACTTGTCAAGGAAGTTGACTTTAAGGTCTTCTCAGAAGCACCAGTTGTCAAAGCAATTGTAGTCAAGGGTGCGGCGGATAGCTACTCACGTAAAGACATTGACAAATTAACAGAATACGCCAAACAATTTGGTGCCAAGGGACTTGCTTGGGTTAAGGTTGATAAGGGAGAATTAGCGGGCCCAGTTGCTAAGTTCTTGACAGACATTACAGAAAACTTGACAACAAGTTTACAACTTGAAGATAAGGACCTGGTCCTCTTTGTGGCAGATGAATTGGAAGTAACCAACAATACCCTGGGAGCTTTGCGTAACCGCTTAGCAAAAGAGCAAGGTTTGATTGACGAAAGCAAATTCAACTTCCTCTGGATTGTAGACTGGCCAATGTTTGAGTGGTCGGAAGAAGAAGGTCGCTACATGAGTGCCCACCACCCATTCACCTTGCCAACGGAAGAAACAGCTCACCATTTGGATGGTGATTTGGCGCAAGTGCGTGCAGTTGCCTACGATATTGTTTTGAATGGTTATGAATTGGGTGGCGGTAGCCTTCGTATCAACCAAAAAGACATGCAAGAACGGATGTTCAAGGCTCTTGGTTTCTCAGCTGAAGATGCGCATGAGCAGTTTGGTTTCTTGCTTGAAGCTATGGATTACGGCTTCCCACCACACGGTGGATTGGCTATCGGTTTGGACCGCTTTGTCATGTTATTGGCTGGTGAGGATAATATTCGTGAAGTTATCGCCTTTCCGAAGAATAACAAGGCATCTGATCCGATGACGCAGGCACCAAGTACGGTTGCCTCAGCACAATTAGAGGAATTGGCTTTAGACATTACACTTGAAAATGAATAAATTTTTCAGAAAACAGCGTGTACGCTTTTTAAGAAAGGCCAGAAAGAATAAGTTTTGGTCGGTCATTTTGGGAATTTCTCAGGAAAAATATGCTGAACGGATATCGGGGTCCATTATTTATGGACTCCTATCTAGTATTGCAGTCAATTTTTTCTTTAGACCAGGGAATGTCTATTCGTCTGGAGTTACTGGTCTTGCACAGATTGTTTCTGCTCTGGCAGCTTCTTACACTGGTTGGAATGTACCGATTGCGGTAGTCTACTACGGTCTGAACATCCCCTTACTTATCTTAGCTTGGTATAAAATTGGTTATAAATTTACTATCTTTACCTTTATTACAGTATCCTTCAGTTCTTTCTTTATCCAATTTATGCCGCCAGTTACCCTGACGACGGATCCGTTAGTCAATGCTATTTTCGGTGGTCTCATGCTGGGAACTGGGATTGGCTTTGCGCTTAGGAACAATGTATCCAGTGGTGGTACTGATATTGTCTCTATTATTATTCGCAAGAAGACGGGACGTCAAGTTGGCTCCATTTCCTTGATTGTCAACATTATGATTATGTTGATTGCAGGGATGACCTTTGGCTGGCAATATGCCCTGTATTCAATGGTTGCGCTGTTTATCTCCAGTCGCATGACAGATGCGATTTTCGTGAAACAAAAACGGATGCAGGCCATGATTATCACCAATCATCCTGAACGAGTCATTAAGAAAATCCATAAGAAGCTCAATCGCGGTGTGACCATTATCAACGGTGCTGAGGGTGCTTATAACCATGAGCAAAAGACGATTCTCATTACCATCATCACTCGTGCAGAGTTCAATGATTTCAAGCATATTATGAAAAAGGCAGACCCCAAAGCCTTTGTATCGGTAGCTGACAACGTTAATATTATTGGTCGGTTTGTGGAAAGTGACTGATTGACAAACACTACATGTAGGAGTAAAATAGTATTTACAGTCTACATGTAGTGTTTTTATTATAAAGAGGAAATGTATGAAGAAGAAAATATATTTGGTTTACATTAGTTTGAGTGGCAATACAGAAAGTTTTGTGAAACGCCTAAAGTCCTTTTTCCAATTTCAAACTGACTGGGAGGTTGAACTGGTCCATGTTAAAGATTTGGTCAAGCGGGATATTCCTTTCTATCAGCTAGATGCACCCTTTGTCGCCTTTTTACCAACCTACTTAGAAGGTGGAAATGGAGTGGACAACGGAGATGTGGAAATTCTGACCAATCCTCTCGGAGATTTTATTGCTTTGGGGACCAATGCAGAGCTCTGTCTGGGTGTCGTTGGCTCAGGTAATCGAAATTTCAACAACCAATATTGTCTGACTGCTAAGCAATATGCTGAGCGATTTAATTTTCCTGTTATAGACACCTTTGAACTTAGAGGGATGCAGAATGACATTGAACGCATTGGTCGGAAGATAATGGAATTGATGTAAAGAGCCTCAACTCAGTTTTATGCTGGGTTGTTTTTTTGTCACACAAAAAAACTCACCAGTGTGACCAGTGAGTTTTAAGGAGATTATGAAAAATATTTAGGATTGACTATAGTATACCTCAGACTATATCGTGTTTCATCGGTCTAAAGTCCTATTTGTCTTCTAAAATGCAAATACTCTGTCCTGCAATCGTGATTTCTTGCTGATCACGCTCTTCGACTGGAGGATAGTTGTAGAGAACTGTCTTATCTTTTTCACGTTCATAGGTAAAGTCGCTATCCGCAAAGTTGATGATAAATTGAATGGTCTTTTCTTCACTTGTCACTTGATAGCGAAGAACATATTCAGTTAACCAGTAGAAATCACAAGTTTCTTGGATACTTTCGTAGTTATCCTGGCTGAGTATTGGATTATTTTTACGGAAGGTAATTAATTCCTGAATGAATTCGATATGTTCCTTATAGCGAATAGCTCGTGTCCAGTCCAGACGGTTGATACGGTCAGGGACATTGTAAGTATTATCTATTTCATCTTTTGTACGGAAAAATTCCTGTCCGCTGTGAATGAAGGCCATACCCTGAGAGATTAAGATGAGCTGGAGACCAAAACTTGCAGCACGTTTTTGCTGTTGAGGTGTCCAGTTTGGATTCTCAATATGGAAATAGTCAAATGCTGTAGCATTATCATGGCATTCGATGTAGTTGAGGGACTGTTGAGGCGTTAAGAAATGGCTTAATCGGCTACCAGTCAGGAGATGTTGTACCTTTTCGTGCAATTGCTTATCTACTAGACGGTTTGGATTGAGCAAGAGTTTCTTAAAGGTATCACGGTAATCGTCGTTGAAGAAGCTGATTTCAGGTAACTGCTCTGCATTGTACTGGTGAGCCAGCTTTTCAAATTCGAGGCCTGTTGCCATTTTCCATCCTTCACCATAGAGGTAGACATTTGGGTGAATGGCAGATAATTCAGTTTGAATCTGGTTGATTGTTTCGCTATCTAAAATACCCATAAGGTCGAAACGGAAGCCATCAAAACCATAGAGTTCTAGCCATTGGCGAAGGGATTGTTTGATGTAGTTGCGGACCATACTGCGCTCGCTGGCAACGTCGTTACCGCAGAATGTCCCGTCTGTTCGCATGCCGTGGTCATCATAGCGATAGAAGTAGCCTGGAACGATGAGCTCAAATGCGTACTTTTCAGCATGATAGACGTGGTTGTAAACAACGTCCATAATAACGGAAATATCTGCATCATGGTAGGCCTGAATAGCTTCTTGTAGCTCTAGAATACGTGCATAAGGATCATTTGGTTGGCTAGAATAAGAACCTTCTGGCAGATTGTATTGCATAGGGTCGTAGCCCCAGTTGTAAACAGCTTGGGGTTTATTTTCATCCACACTGCCAAAATCATAAACAGGCAATAATTGAATATGGGTAACGCCTAGTTCTCTGATGTAATCCATTCCTAGCTTTATCCCATCCATGGTAGGAGACTCTGTCAATCCGAGAAATTGACTGCGATGCTTGAAACCAGCTTCTTTTTGCCATGAGAAATCACGGACGCTCATTTCATAGATAATGGCCTGAGAGATAAGCCGTTGGGTCTTAGCACGACGGATTTTATGAAGTTTATCTGGATTGATAACGTAGCTGTCACCTGAGTTGGCTGTGGAAGACAGGGCGTAGGGATCGTGAACGGAAATCCATTCACCGTTTACTTTGTGGAGATAGTGATAGCTGTGCGCTTCTAGGTCTCCTTCAACAGTAATTTCCCAAACTCCTTTTGCTCCCTTAGTCATTGCATGTGGGTTTCCTTCTAGAACAAGAAAAACTTGCTTAGAAATCGGTGCCCATAGCTTAAAGGTTGTTGCCTCTGGTCGATAGGTTGCTCCCAAGTCTTGCCCATTGTATGTATAACTTTGTTCAAAAAGTGTCGAGCGAACAATATGACCATAGCCGAGTTCAGCTTTATTACGGTCCTGGTCGTAGATGGTATAGTCCTTGTCCAATGTCAATGCATGGAGGCTGGTTAGATAATAGATAACGAGATTATCTACTTCTAGACAGGAATGGATAAAAAGTTGAGACGTAGCATCATTTGATTCGAGTGAGAAGCTCATATGTTCGGAGTCGAATCGTTTTTCCATGACCAAGCGAATAGTTGCTACATCATCAAGGAATGCTTGGAATTGTCGTAATGCCATGAGCCAAAAGGCTCCTTTCTAAGTTAGAGTTCGGTAATGGTATGTGGAATGACACGTCGGTAGCAGACTTGCTTGTCTTCCTTGTTGTCATTGATGATTTGGTGGAGAGTATTGAATGCGACACGTCCTAGTTTAATAGCGTGGACGTCAACGTAGGCTTCAATATCTAGTTTTGGCTTGACGGAGTCGAAAGAAATGATAGGAAGTTTGACTCCGACTTCGTTGAGATATTTGACAACACCTTCGGCAACGGAAGTGTCGGTTGTGACGATTGCATCCAGGTCTTGTTTGAGTAATTTCTTAGAAATTTTATAGGCACTGTCTTCGAGAAGGAAGCCAGACACAAACTTGACCTTGTTTTCATCCAGGGGAATATTGTGCGATCTAAGGGCGTTCTTGTAACCTGTATAACGGTCTTGAGATACGACCAACTCTTTGTTACCAGCGACGAAGGCAATGTTTTTGTAACCTTTATTGATGAAGTAGTTGGTAGCTTCAAAGCCGGCCTGGATATTATCATTATCAACTAGTGATATGAATGGAGAATCCGCCTTACCAAGAATGAGGAAGGGGAATTTGTGTTGGATAGCTAATTGTACCAATGGATCGTCGGGCTTGGAATAGAGGAAGATGAGTCCGTCCACTCGTTTGCCGTAGACCATCTGAGAAATCGCTTCTAGACGTTGTTCTTCATTCTTTCCTGTGGAGATTTGGATGGCATAATTATGATCTGCTGCAACTTGAGAAATTCCTCGTAAGGCAGTAGGGAAGAAGGGGTTTTGATAGAAAACATCCGAGTCATCTGGCAAAACCAGTCCGATAACCTGTGTATAGCTAGAAACTAGGCTTCGAGCGTTGAGGTTTGGATGGTAGTTGAGATCCGCCATGGCTTTCCTAACCAAGTCTTTCGTTTTTTGGCTAATGGCAGAGCTATTTTGAATGACACGAGTAACTGTAGATGGCGAGACACCAGCTAATTTAGCCACATCTTTGATGGTTGCACGCATATAGACCTCCTAGATTTCATCTCTGAATTTTGTTTTGAAA
Organism: Streptococcus sp. 2018WUSS126; assembly: GCF_044427425.1. Classification (NCBI taxonomy): domain Bacteria; kingdom Bacillati; phylum Bacillota; class Bacilli; order Lactobacillales; family Streptococcaceae; genus Streptococcus; species Streptococcus sp. 2018WUSS126. Next base: position 25,543 of record NZ_JAOTGB010000012.1, read on the forward strand.
AATACCCATAACAAGCATAGCACAAATAGGATATTTTGTATGGTTAGAAGGGTAGTCACAGGTTGACCAAATAGTCCAATTAGACAGGCTATAAGAGTAGGCAGGCCCAGACAGTTGAGAGCAAAATTATAGCACTCTGCAAACGTTTCAAAATGGAAGAAACGAGACTTTTTAGTCAAAAAGAGGAAGAAGCTGGCTCCTAGTAGGATGAAGAGTAGGTTTGTTGTTAAAATAAAGGTCGAAATAAGAGTGATGGACAGTCCGACAGCTGCTCGGTTGGCTTGATACCATTTTTTAGAGATGGCTGCAGTTAATGTCTCCTTACTAGCAAAATCGTCAGTATTCAAACCATCATAAGTCAATTCGCTTAGAATATCACTTCCTTTACGAATAGTCAGAGACTGATTGGCGAATTGATAAGTAAAGTCAGAACTAGAGCTAACGGTATCACCAAATGTCACTTGCTCCCAGTTAGTATTTCCAGTATAGGTTAGGTGGTTGTTTTCGATGACTGCATGTTGACGGAGGTCATCTACGACCTGATCTGTCAGAGGTGAATAGATACCTTCTACGAAATTTTCTAAAGGATAGGTTTCGAGATTGACAGTCTGTAGGGAGCTCGGAATGAGCAAGAGCGCCACTAAAAAAAGCGTTGTAAACAACCGTTGCCAAAGGTTCATTAGTCTACGATTGGCAAACATATTTCTTGGAGAGAAGATACTAGAAAAATAGGAAAAAGGATATGGGAGCATTCGTTGGACCTTTCATAAATATCAATGTTTCCCCTGAAAAGGGAAAAGGTGGGACAGGGTTATCCCTTGTCGCCACCGCTTGTTAAACCAGATACAAAGTTCTTTTGTAGGAAGAAGAATAGGATACTGATAGGGAGGGCAATAAGAATGGCACCTGCCGCAAAGTAGGCAATCTTCATATTTTTCACATCACTGATGAAGGTTTGAAGGCCGACAGCTACAGTATAGAATTCTTTTTCACGAAGCAAGAATTTGGATAGGATGTAATCTCCAAAAGGTCCCATGAAGGCCCAGAGCGCTTGTACAGCAATCATTGGACGAACGAGTGGGAGGACGATTTGCCAGAACCGTCTGAAGTGACCGGCACCGTCTAGTTTTGCAGATTCATCAAGTGAGATTGGCACCGTATCGAAGTAGCCTTTCATGAGCCAAGCGTTCATTGGGATACCACCACCGACATAAAGGAAGATGAGGAACCAGCTTTGGTTGAGCGCATTGAGCATGAGGGCCATAACGAAGAAGGCGGTAAGAGCAGCCATGGTTGGTACCATTTGGATAATCAAGAAGAAGACCAAACTCTGCTTACGAGCGATGAAGTTATAGCGACTATAAGCGTAACCCGCTAGTACCACTATACTTGTTTGAATAACCATTGTCAAGAGAGCAATGATAAGCGTATTGAGGTACCAGGTTCCGTATAGAGTCTCGCTAAAGAGCTTGCTGAAATTGTCTAGTGTAAAGTTGATATTGCTATCCAATTTGAAGGCAACCACGTTACCAGACTTGAAGGCGGACATGATTGTAATCAAGAGAGGATAGATGATGATAACAGACAGAACAATCAGATAGAGATAGGTTAAGGTCTGATTGATTCTACGTCTAAATTTTACAGATAATTTCATCTTATACATCCTCCATTTCAAAAGCATTTAGTTTTTTGAAAGCAATCATGGAAATACTGATGACAATCATTGAGATAATCAATGTAACTGCTGCCGCCATTGAGTATTGAGGTGATGTACCTGTGGTTAATTTATAAATCCATGAAATCAAGATGTCAGTTGAACCTGCTCCACCACCGACGCTACCAGGACCACCATTGTTGAAGAGGTAGATGATAGAGAAGTTGTTGAAGTTGAAGGTGTATTGACTGATTAGTGTTGGAGCTGCTACTGCTAAAATCATCGGAAGGGTGATGTTACGGAATTTTTGAATGGCACTTGCACCATCAATGTAAGCAGCTTCGTACAAGTCGTTTGGAATGGATTGTAAAATACCCAAGGTCAAAACATAGATATAAGGGAAACCAAGCCAAGCCTGCATCATAATGAGAGCAACTTTAGTCCAGAATGGGTCGGTCTTCCAAGGGATAAGGAAATTATCGATGAATGGTAGGAATTTGCTCAAGAATGGCAATACCTGTGTGTTAATAGCGCCGACACTATCGTTGAACATATTACTAAAAGTCAAGATAGTTACGAAGGCAGGAACAGCCCATGGGAGCAAGAAGATAACACCGAAGATACGTTTTCCTTTGATGAATGGTTGATTTGCGATGATGGCTGTCAAGATACCGATAACAATTTGAGCTGTTGAAGCGCAGAGTGCCCAGATAATTGTCCAGCCAAGTACAGAACCAAATGCGGTACGGAATGTGCTTAGTTTCCAGATGTTTGTAAAGTTGGTAATACCAATCCAATCCAACAATGCGCTTGGTGGCAGGTGTTTGAAGTCGTAGTTTGTAAAGGCGATAAACAATGTAACGACAACTGGGAAGATGATAGCAAAGGTCATCGCAATATATGATGGGATAATCAAGAGATATGGGAAACCATTCTCATAGATACCTTTTACCATTTCTTTTAATGTGGTAGCCACTGGCATCCCTGAATTCCATCGTTTCGCAGTATCACGTGCGTCTTTTAGGTTGAGTGCATAGAAAGCGAGATAGACAACTGTGATAATTAAGTGGAAAGAACCACGAATCAGCATGAATAGCGAATTATCTTGTCCACGAACACTACCGAGGGTAATCAAGTTGCCTAATTCACCAGCTGCAATAGCAATAAAATAAACAAGGAAGGCAAGCGTAACACCTAAAAAGATGTATCCTTTAGCTTTTTGTTTATTGTAGATTTGTCCGAGACCAGGGATCAGGGACAAAAGGAGTGCCTTACCTGGATTTTGTTTCATAGTCATAGTCTCCTTATATAGCTTCTGAATAGATGGTGGATGTTATCGTCATTTAGTTTTTCTTTTATTGCTTCGTTAACTCGCCTTGCCTAACTTCAGTTATGCCTGCGGCTCATTGCCTCGTACTAAAAGTAAACTAAAAGACTATATCTATTCAGTTTATCGTTAAGTAATAAAGTAGACTGGGAAGAGAACTCCCAGTCCAACTTTAAACTTGACTAGTTGCTGTGTTTTTGAGCAATTTCGTCTGCAATAGCTTTCACAGCGTCTGTTGCAGCAGTCTTAGCGTCTTTTGAACCACTTGCAGCTTCGAAGAGCATGTTACCAGCTGGTGTCCAAACTGAACCCATTTCTGAGATGTTTGGCATTGGTTGAGCTGAAGCAAACTGGTTGATAACTGCAGTTGTCAATTCGTCTTTTTTGCTTACAGCATATTCACGAGCTTCAGTGTTAGCTGGAACTTCGTTTGTAGCGTCGTAAAGTGCTTTTTGTTGGTCTGTAGCAGTCAAGAAGTCAACAAACTTTTGAGCCATTTCTTGGTTTTTAGCGCCTGCTGGAACAACCCATGCTTTACCACCACCGAATGCTGAGTAGTTTTTGCCGTTTACAAGAGTTGGTATTGTTGCTACACCATAGTTTACACCAGCTTCTTTATATGAAGCTGCTTTCCAAGGACCTTCGATGATAGCAGCTGCTTTACCGTCTGTAAATTGAGTGTTAATCAAGTTGTTTGCAGCAGTACCGTCTTGAAGACCTTGAGGCCATTTTTCGTACCAAGTTTTAGCGTATTCAATTGCTTTGATGGCACCTTCATTAGCAAGTCCGATGTCTTTTGGATTTGTACCATTTTCACCGAATACATAGCCGCCGTAACCAGAAAGAAGTCCGTATGTATAGTAGAAATTCGTCCAGTCAGCTAGGAATGCTGAAGTTTTACCCTCTTCACCAGCAAATGCGTATTTACTGTCTTTAGCAAGTGTTTCAAGTTCTGCAAATGTTTTAGGAGCTTCAGTCAACAAGTCTTTGTTGTAGTAAAGAACAAGTGTTTCGATAACCGCAGGTGAACCGTAAACTTTACCACCGTTTGTTACAAGAGCAGTTGTTGTGTCATCTGCTTTGCTATCATCTGCAAGAGTCAATTCAGATAGTTGACCTTCAGAACCAAGGCTACCTACACGGTCGTATGGTGCCATCATAACGTCTGGGGCTGAACCTGATTGGTTATCCAATGATAAGTTATCCAAACCAGTTAAAGCATCACCAGTTTTAACGGTAACAGATACACCATTTTCTTTTTCGAAGCTAGCTTTGACATCGTTGATGTAAGATTCATAACCTTGGTCAACGTAGACAGTCAATTCTTTGCTACCTTCAGCAGACTTAGATGCCTCTGTTGATGAACCTGAGTTTGAGCATGCAGCTAAAACAGCAGTTGATGCAGCAAGAAGAGCAACGCTCTTAAGGAGATTGTGTTTCATTTTCTTCCCTCCGAAGATAAATAGTTTTGTGTGACGCTTGCTTTGCGCAAACGTTTTCCTAAGTTGACTTCATTATACACTAGATTGAATCCGTTTGCAAGCGTTTTTATAAAAATTTTTAAAATTTTTTTTGAGTTTAAAAAAATATAAGAATTTTTTTGCACATATTAATGAAAAGAAATATGGAATGGCATGTGAACTAACAGAATTAAATGGAAATTTCTTGATTTGTTACCGTTTTCAGTATATAATAAAAAAGAGAAAACGTTTGCGTTGTGCAAGCGGATTAGATAGGAGAACTTATGAAAGTAAGACAGAGTGGTGTGCTGATGCACATTTCATCATTACCAGGGAAATATGGAATTGGTTCCATGGGACAATCGGCTTATGAATTCGTTGATTTTTTGGTAAGAACTAAGCAACGCTATTGGCAAATCTTACCTTTGGGAACAACCAGTTATGGAGATTCTCCTTACCAGTCATTTTCAGCTTTTGCAGGGAATACTCATTTTATTGATTTCGATATATTGATTGATAAAGGCTGGCTGGCAGCAGAGGATTTACAAGGTGTTGACTTTGGGCAGAATCCTACAGAGGTAGATTACGCAGCTGTTTTTTATGCTCGCCGTCCATTACTGGAGAAGGCGGTTGCCAACATGAAGGCACAAGGCTTGCCAGAAGATTACTGGATGTTCTTAGGGGAGAATGACTTTTGGATTCATACCTTTGCGGAGTATATGGCTATAAAAGAGCATTTTGATCTCAAACCTTGGACAGAGTGGGAAGATCAAGGGGCGCGCTTACGTTACCACGATACCTTGGAATATTATCGTCACTTGTTAGCAGATCGAATTGATTATCACCGCATTACACAATATTTATTCTTTTCACAATGGAAGGCTTTAAAGGCTTATGCCAATGCCAAAGGTGTTGAGTTTGTTGGGGATATGCCAATTTACATTGCTGCAGATTCTGCTGATATGTGGGCCAACCCTCATTTCTTTAAAACGGATGAAGAGGGCAAGCCGAGTGTGGTTGCAGGTTGTCCACCGGATGCCTTTTCGGAAATTGGTCAGCTTTGGGGCAATCCAATTTATGACTGGGAAGCGATGAAACAAGACGGCTTCACTTGGTGGGTTGCTCGTTTACGTGAATCCTTTAAGATATACGATATGGTACGTATCGACCACTTTATCGGCTTTGCCTCCTTCTGGGAAATTCCAGCGGGTGAAGAAACTGCTGTAAACGGTTACCGTGTCGAAGCACCAGGTTTTGAATTATTTGATACAATCAAACGTGAACTTGGTGATTTAAATATTATTGCTGAGGATCTCGGTTCTGTGACGGATAAGGTCATCCAATTGCGTGATACGACAGGTTTTCCTGGTATGAAAGTCCTGCAATTTGCCTTTGACCCTGAGGGCGACAGCATTGAAATGCCACATAACCATCCTAATAATGTGGTGGCATATACGGGAACCCATGACAATGATACGATTCTTGGCTGGTACGAAAATGAAACAACGAAAGAATCGCGTGCATTCTTAGATAAGTACAGCAATCGTCGTGAGGGCGAAACGGTCAGTCATGCTCTTTTCCGCCTGCTCTTTGGTTCCCCAGCCTTTATGGCGGTGGCTACTATGCAGGATTTACTTGGTTTGGATGGTTCAGCTCGCATGAACTTGCCAAATACACTTGGTGGTAACTGGACTTGGAGAATGACGGCAGATCAATTGACACCAGAGATTGAAGCGGAATTGCTAGATCTTACAGAAACCTATCGTCGGGTTAATGTGCATTTGGTTGATGAAAAGTCAGAATAAAATGAACTCCTCTAAGCAGCTAACTTAGAGGAGTCTTTGTTATCTCTGTTGTCGGACATAGAGCCAGTAGCGAATCCAGTAGTAGATGGTGTAGAGTAGGCAGGCTACGATAGTCCAAATGAAAAATGTATTCAGCACTTTAGCAAGACTTGGCAATAACCAGTTAATCAGTAGAGTGATTACAAAAATAATCACTCCGATATAGGTGGGCAATTTCTTCATGAGCTTTCCTCCTTTGAACTTAGTATAACAAAATTATATTTGCAGTCAAATGAAATATATGATTGACAATATAAAAATATGAGTATAAAATATAGAAAAAAGGAGGCTATTATGAAAAGACCAATTCATTTGTATATCTTTGTTGTGCTGTCATCTATTGCGAGCGTATTGCGTGTCTTTAATGTGTTTTTTGCGAAGTACGATGAGGCAGCTGTGCGTCAATTGTTGCAGAATTTTAATGTAGAGGGGCTTGATGAGGTATATTTTACCTATATGAGAGAGTCTGTCAATTTCCAAACGAATCTTGTCAATAAGGCATTTGCAGTTGTGTTATTACTTGCTGTGATTGCGACGATTGTACTGCTTTTCCTCAAGAAAAATGAGCAGGCTTCTTATGCCTACCTGGGTTATCTTTTTGTAACTCTCTTATTTTCGACCTATGCTTTTATTGGTGAGAAAGGGTTGAGTCAAATTTATACTGATTCAGTTATGCGTCAGTCAGTAGAGGCGCAGGCAATGATGAATTATATTATTCGAGTTGTCCTATTTGCTATCTATTTTGGGGTAACTATTTTCTTCCATCTGCGTAAACCGAAAGAAAAACCGAGCACAGCTATTAATTCGACAGATATTTAATGAAAAAGCACAGTCTAAAAAGATTGTGCTTTTAAATATTGTCTTTTTTGTGATCAGGAGATGGCGATGTAGCGTCGGGCACCTGAGTAACTGATATAGCTAATCCATGTGCGACCTTCGGCAGTAATAACTTTATCATAGCGAACGACTGAGCCAGCTCCGTAGAAGGTGATTTCAGGACTGGACAGACTTGGATTGTTGCGGACACTAGAGTAGGACTGGATGGTGTAGCTTCCTGATGCTGGTAGGCTGTTGTTTGTAGATTGAGTAATGGTAGGTTGGATAGCGATATAGCGCCGAGCTCCAGAATAGCTGATATAGCTAATCCATTGTTGTCCGTCGGCTTCAAGAACCTTGTCGTAGCGGACGCTTTCGCCAGCATAATAGTAATCGAGGGTAGGGCTAGATAGACTAGCTTGAGATTTGATGGCCAGTTGGCTGGTAAAAGTATAGGTGCCGCTTGGGGCTAAGGCGGGTTGAGAGTTGGTTGTTCCCGCTCCGAGGTCTTTAAAATGAATGTAGCCGCTAACGGCATTTTTGGGGATAACTCGCCTTCCGTAGGTATAGCGAACGCCGTAGTTGTATTCCTCAATCTCTACGGTATCTCCATTTACTGCAGAAACCCATGCGACATGCATGGGAGTTTCCCACCAGGCAACGGCGCCGACAGTAGGTGTCATGTTAACTTGATAACCTTCTTGTTTGGCACGATGGCCCCAAACATTGGCATCACCATAGGCAGGTGGTAATGTAAAACCGTTCACTGTGCTAAGTCGAAAGGCTACAAAGGAGGTGCACTGGCGTGTGTAGAGTCTCCATGGATCGACTGCATCAATTGCTGTGTAGGGATAGTCATCTCCTCGCGCATTGGCTGAGGCTGAAGGTGGGGATTGTAAATTGATACCGACAATAAAAATGGCGGCTAGAAGCTGACAGGCGATTCCTTTTCTTCTCAAGAATGTTTTCATTATTTCTCCTTATGTAGTAGATGTAGAGGTATCACGTGTACCTCCCATCTATATATTCGTAATTGAAATGAATCTTTTTGATTTTCATTTGGAATAAGGAGTTGTTGTGATAAGGAATCGGAAACGATAGTAGGCAATGTGGTAGAAAAAAAGCCTCGGCTGATGGCCGAAAGCTTTGATTACATTTTTTCTGGTGCTTTTACGCCGAGAAGACGTAGAGCTTCTTTGAGGACAAGTCCTGTCGCGTAGGCAAGTGCTAGACGGCTGTCACGCTCTGGGCTTTCATCCAAGATACGCGTGTGTGCGTAGTACTTGTTGAAGGCTTGAGCCAGGTTGATAGCATATTTAGCAATGAGGGATGGGTCAAATTTATCACCAGCACGTTCTACAACGTTTGAGAAGTTTTGGATGTGCTTGATGATGTCCCAGCTTTCTGCATCAGCCAGTTTGTAGTCATTTTCTGCGCTTGGTACAAAGTTGGCTTTGCGCAGGATAGACTGGATGCGGGCGTATGCGTATTGTACATAAGGACCTGTTTCGCCTTCGAAGGAAACCATAGCTTCTAGGTCGAAGTCGTAGCCGTTGTCACGGTCGGTTTTGAGGTCGTAGAACTTAACAGCGCCTACACCAACTGCATGTGCCACTTCTTCCTTGTTTTCAAGGTCAGGGTTTTTAGCTTCGATTTGAGTAAGGGCGCGTGAAATAGCTTCATCTAGAGTTGGCTCGAGTAGGATAATATTTCCTTTACGAGTAGAGAGTTTTTTCTTATCCTTGGTAACCAGACCGAAGGTGATATGGGTCATATCGTCGCTCCAGTCGAAATCCATTTCTTTCAAGACAGCCTTGAGCTGTTTGAAGTGGTTGATTTGCTCCTGACCAACAACATAGATGCTTTTCACAAAGTCGTAAGTGCGTTTGCGGTACATAGCTGTTGCCATGTCACGTGTGATGTAAAGTGTTGCACCGTCTGTTTTCATGATGAGGGCTGGTGGAAGATTGTAGCTTTCAAGGTCAACGATTCTCGCACCTTTAGATTCTTGAAGAAGTCCTTTTTCTTCTAAGATTTGGATGCCTTCGTCCATCTTATCATTGTAGAAAGCTTCGCCATTATAGCTATCGAAAGTTACATCAAGTTTGTCGTAAATGCGGTTGAATTCGACCAAGCTTTCATCACGGAACCATTGCCATAGCTCGTGAGCTTCTGGATCGCCATCTTCCAATTTTTTGAACCATTGACGTGCTTCGTCGTCCAACTCAGGCTTTTCTTCCGCTTCAGCGTTGATACGCACATAGAGTTTGAGGAGTTCTGAAATTGGGTCTGCTTCGACCGCAGCCTTGTCACCCCAAAGTTTGTAGGCAACAATCAACATACCGAACTGTTTACCCCAGTCCCCCAAGTGGTTGATGCGGATTGGCTTGTAGCCAAGCTTTTCGTGGATGTTAGCAAGGGCATCACCGATAACGGTTGAGCGCAAATGTCCAACTGAGAATGGTTTAGCAATGTTTGGGCTAGACATGTCGATGGTTACATTGCGTCCTTGACCAATGTTGAGTTTACCGTATTGGTCTTTTTCAGTAATAACATCTGTCAAGACTTGGTGGGAGATAGCAGCCTTGTCCAAGAAGAAGTTGACGTAAGGACCGGTTGCAACAACGTTCTCAAAACCAGTTGTATCGAGTTTTTCAACGATGTCCGCTGCGATAGCCTGTGGAGCCTTGCGTTCCACTTTAGCAAGTGAGAAGGCTGGGAAGGCAATATCGCCCATTTCTGATGATTTTGGTTTTTCTAGCAGATTGTAGATAGCTTCCACTTCCAAACTCGGAAGGATGGCAGCCAATCTTTCTGCAATCACTTGTTTTTGATTCATATAGGATTTCCTCCAAAGTTATTGATTCTATTTTAACACATTTCTAGGCTAATAGCGGGGAAAAGTGTTATAATATTTCTATAAATATACATTTTGAGGTAAAATGATGAATAAAGCAGGACGACATGATTTAATAAAGGCCATGATTCGTCAAGAAAAAATAGGGCGACAAACGGATATTCAGCAAGGTTTAGAGGCTCGAGGGGTAGTGGTAACCCAGACAACCTTGTCTCGTGATTTACGTGAGTTGGGAGTGATAAAAATTCATGAAAATGGGCGTTCATTTTATTCCTTAGCTATCGAAGAAGAGCGTGTGAATTTTATCCAATTATTGGCACAATATGCGTATAAAGTAGATAGGGCTAGTTTTATTCTGGTCCTTCATTCAGAACTGGGAGAAGCGGCCTTGATGGCTAATATCATTGATGCAGAAAAGCCAGAGACCATTTTGGGAACGCTGGCGGGAGCTAATACACTTTTAGTTATTTGTCGAGATGATGTGGCGGCTCAGCAAGTTGAAGCGGAGATTAACTACTATTTGAATTAGAACAGGGAGAGATGATGGCAACAGAAAAAATTTCTCCGGGAATGCAGCAGTATCTGGACATAAAAGCACAGTATCCAGATGCTTTTTTGCTTTTCCGTATGGGAGACTTTTATGAGTTATTTTATGAAGATGCGGTAGAAGCGGCACAGATTTTGGAATTGTCCTTGACCAGTCGGAATAAGAATGCGGAGAATCCGATTCCTATGGCGGGGGTACCGTATCACGCGGCACAACAGTATATCGACACACTTGTTGAATTAGGGCATAAGGTCGCTATTGCTGAGCAGATGGAAGATCCTAAGCAGGCAGTCGGCGTGGTCAAGCGGGAAGTAGTGCAGGTCATTACTCCTGGTACGGTAACAGACTCGTCCAAAATGGGAGCAGACAGTAACTATTTGGTTGCGATTGACCGTCAGGGAGTGCAGTTCGCACTTTCTTATATGGATGTGTCAACAGGTCAGTTTTTTGTGACTAGTCTAGATGATTTTACCAGTCTTTGCGGTGAAATCCGCAATTTACGGGCACGTGAATTGGTCATCGGCTATGCTCTGTCGGAGGAAGAGGAGCAGGTTTTCTCGAATCAGATGAACTTGTTGCTCTCTTTTGAAGATGAGGTGACGGAGGATGTTCAGCTGATTGACAACTCGCTGACGGACTTGGAAAAGGCTGCGGCGGGTAAACTCCTCAGCTACCTTCATCGGACTCAGATGCGAGATCTGAGCCACTTGCAAAAGGTGGTCCATTATGAAATCAAGGACTATCTGCAAATGGACTATGCAACCAAGTCCAGTCTGGACCTGCTTGAAAACGGTCGGACAGGCAAGAAGCACGGTAGTTTGTACTGGTTGCTAGACGAAACCAAGACAGCAATGGGCATGCGACTATTGCGGACATGGATTGATCGTCCCTTGATTGACCTTAAGCGGATTGAGAATCGTCAGGCTGTCGTCCAGGTTTTTCTGGATTACTTCTTTGAACGGAGTGACTTGGTCGAGGCTTTAAAAGGTGTCTATGACATCGAACGCTTGGCCAGTCGGGTGTCTTTTGGAAAAACCATGCCCAAGGATCTCTTGCAGCTCTCCCAGACTTTGGGAAATATCCCAGCAATCAAGAATATCTTGCTACAAATCAATGAGCCTGCTCTAGGCAATCTGGTAGCTGGATTGGACCCAATTCCAGAACTGCATGCTCTCATCAGCTCTGCTATTGACCCAGATGCCCAAGGGACCATCACAGATGGAAACATCATCCGTACGGGCTTTGACGAAACGCTGGATCAGTACCGTCTGGTCATGCGTGAGGGAGCGGGTTGGATTGCGGAGATTGAGGCCAAGGAGCGTGAAGCATCTGGTATCAATAATCTCAAGATTGATTACAATAAAAAAGACGGCTACTATTTCCATGTGACCAATTCCAATCTGGGCAATGTGCCTAGTCATTTCTTCCGTAAGGCGACCTTGAAAAACTCGGAGCGCTATGGAACGGAAGAGTTGGCTAAGATCGAAGGGCAGATGTTGGAGGCGCGTGATAAGTCTGCTAATTTGGAGTACGAGATTTTCATGCGGATTCGCCAAGAGGTTGAGAAATATATCGGTCGCTTGCAGAAGTTAGCTCGGACCATTGCAACCATCGATGTTTTGCAGGCCTTTGCAGTTGTGGCGGAGCAGCAACATTTGGTTTGTCCACGCTTTACAGATCAAAGAGAACTGACCATTGACCGTGGTCGTCATGCGGTGGTGGAGAAGGTCATGGGCAAGCAGACCTATATTCCCAACTCTATTCACTTGAATACCGATACGCATATGCAACTGATTACTGGTCCAAACATGAGTGGTAAGTCTACCTATATGCGGCAGTTGGCGGTTATTGTCATTCTGGCACAGATGGGTTCTTATGTGCCTGCGGATCAGGCTGCATTGCCGATTTTCGATGCTATTTTCACTCGTATTGGGGCGGCAGACGACTTGGTCAGCGGTCAATCTACCTTTATGGTTGAGATGATGGAGGCCAATAAGGCGGTCCGTCTGGCGACAGATCGTTCGCTCATCCTCTTTGACGAACTTGGACGGGGAACGGCCACCTATGATGGTATGGCTCTGGCCCAGTCTATCATCGAGTACATCCACGACAAGATTGGTGCCAAGACTCTCTTTGCCACCCACTACCATGAGTTGACAGACCTTAGCCAGACCTTGGAACACTTAGAGAATGTCCATGTATCGACCTGGGAGAAGGACGGCCAAGTCACCTTCCTCCACAAGATTGCACAAGGCCCAGCTGACAAGTCCTATGGGATTCATGTGGCTAAGATTGCGGGAATGCCAGAGGAGCTATTGCAGCGGGCGGATAGGATTTTGCAGACACTTGAAAACCAAGCCCCTACTGCACCAACTCACCCAGCTCCGTCAGTTGTGGAAGAGCCGTCTGGTCAAATCGACCTCTTCGCAGACACGCCTTCTCACCCAGTCCTCGATGAACTGGCAAAACTGGACATCTACAATATGACCCCAATGGAAGTCATGATGGCAGTTGCGGAGTTGAAGAAAAAACTATAATATAGTCATTTAGTTTGCTTTATTACTTCGTTAACTCACTTTGCCGTACTCCAGTTATGTCTACGGTTGTTGATGCGAACTTTGTTCGCTTTATTTCCAACCTCCAACTATCTCCCAGATAGTTGGAGCGAGTACTAAAAGCAAACTAAAAGACTATACATTGAAAGTCAGGACAGTTGTTCTGGCTTTTTTGCCGTTTAGCTTAGGAATATGACCACATAGTCAAAAGCCCTTGAAACCACTAGAAAAATGGTGTTTAATAAGGACAGAAAGAAAAAGGAGAAAAAATGAAAGTAAAACTAGCTATTTCACCGGAGATTTTGGAAGACTTGGTAACCATTGAGGCTCAAGCTATGTCTGAGCAGATTACTCACTTGGTGGCCTATGTTCAAAACCTAGACAAGCAGACTTCCAGATTGACAGTCAAAAAAGGGGAGCAGGTTTATCTTTTGGAGCATGATGAGATTGTTAGGCTCTACTTGGAAGACAAAATCTTACAGGTGGAAACGGTGGGAGATTCCTTTACTTCCAACCTACGCTTGTATCAGGTTAAGGAGGAACTGCCTGCTAACTTTTTGCAGATTTCCCAGTCGGAAATCATTCACATCAAGCAATTGGAACACCTCAAGTTGACAGCCAATGGTCTGGTCAAACTGGTCATGAAAAACGGCTCTGTCACTTACTCGTCCCGTCGTTATCTCAAGCTCATCAAAGAAAGGTTAGGACTATGAAAAAATACATCTTATCAGCCAGTTTAGGCGTTACAATCGGCAGTTTGATTTCAATCGTCATGGCGGGTTTCTTTGGCGAAGGCTATTATTTGCCAGTTAATCCACATTCAACCATGGGGGCTTACTACCTAAGCAATTTTAATCAGGTAACCGTTATGCTCATCTGTGTGCTGATTTGGGCGGCAATCGGTCTCTTGTTTCAGCTGGCAGACAAGATTTTTAAACAGGATTGGAGCCTTTTGAGAATGTCAACAACGCATTTTTGCATAACAGCTTTAGGTTTCACACCACTGGGCGTTGTAGCTGGCTGGTTTCCACTCAATCTTGGCTCTTTGCTCTTCTTCTGGCTGATCTTTGTCTTGGTCTACGCTTTGCTATTTTTCCTAAACTATCGGAAAATGGAGCGGCAGATTAAGGACATCAACGGTCGTTTGTAGTATAATAGCACTATCATTTAATTGGAGTGTCTTATGAAAATTATTTTGACGATTGTCTATAGTTTAGGGGTAGTGTGGAATACTCTCTATATTGCCTATAATGTCGGTAAACTTCCTTTGTTAAGTTTGCTTTGGCCTGCTGTGATTTTAGTGGCCTGTGCTATTAACCTGTACTTTTTATGGACTAGAAAACAAGAGTCAGAATAGGCTCTTGTTTTTAGTTATTTTAGAATATGAACTATATATTGTGTAAAAAAAAGAAAATTAACTTTTTGTATACTAGATATTGATTTTTATTTTGTGAAGTGCTACACTAATAGAAGTGAAGAATTTTGGAGGTTTGTCAGATGAATGTGCAAGAAAATGTCTTACCGAGTATAGAATTATTGGTTTTGAAACGTGATGGACGGACAGTATCCTTTGACCAGGATAAGATTTTTTCTGCTCTTCGGCGGGCAAACCAAGAATTAGAACATCCTGTTTCAGAGGCAGGGTTAAAAATTGTATTAGAAGCTGTTTTGGCTGAAATTGGTCGCCGATTTGAGAAAGATGTTCAAATTTACGAAATTCAAACGGTCGTTGAACAGGAATTGTTAAAGGCTCATTTATATGATTTGGCAGAGCTTTATATTCAATACCGAACACGCCGTGATTTTCGCCGTCATCAGGCTACCGATATTAATTTTGAGATCCATAAGCTGTTGAGCAAGGATCAGTCTGTGGTCAATGAAAACGCTAATAAAGATGCGGATGTGTTCAACACTCAACGGGACCTGACAGCAGGTATTGTCGGCAAGTCTATCGGTCTCAAATTATTGCCAGCTCATGTGGCTAATGCCCATCAAAAGGGGGACATCCATTATCACGACTTGGATTACAGCCCTTATACACCAATGACGAACTGTTGTTTGATTGATTTTAAAGGGATGTTGGCACAGGGCTTCAAGATAGGAAATGCGGATGTAGAAAGTCCAAAATCAATTCAAACAGCTACGGCTCAGATTTCACAAATCATTGCCAATGTGGCCTCTAGTCAATATGGTGGTTGCTCAGCTGACCGTATCGATGAAGTTTTGGCGCCCTATGCGGAACTCAATTACCAAAAGCATTTGAAAGATGCCAAGGATTGGGTGTTAGCAGACAAGCAAGAAGAATATGCGCGTGCTAAAACGCAAAAAGACATCTATGACGCTATGCAGTCTTTGGAGTATGAAATCAATACCCTTTTTACTTCCAATGGACAAACACCCTTTACCTCACTCGGTTTTGGGTTAGGGACATCGTGGTTTGAGAGAGAAATTCAAAAAGCGATTTTGAACATTCGTATCAAGGGTCTGGGGCGCGAAGGTCGGACAGCTATCTTTCCTAAGTTGATTTTCACAGTTAAGCGTGGATTGAACTTGGAGCCAGATTCTCCAAACTATGACATCAAGCAATTGGCGATTGAATGTGCAACCAAGCGTATGTATCCAGATATGCTTTCTTATGACAAGATTGTTGAGTTGACAGGTTCCTTCAAGGTGCCAATGGGCTGCCGCTCTTTCCTTCAAGGTTGGAAGGATGAAAATGGGCAGGATGTGACATCTGGTCGTATGAACCTAGGTGTCGTGACCGTCAATTTGCCACGGATTGCCATGGAGTCTGCAGGAGATATGGATAAGTTCTGGGAAATTTTTGCAGAACGCATGGCCATTGCCAAGGATGCTCTGGTCTACCGAGTGGAACGAGTGAAGGAAGCAATTCCAGCCAATGCTCCAATTCTCTATCAATACGGGGCATTCGGCAAACGCTTGGCTAAGACAGACGCAGTAGATGAAGTCTTTAAAAATCGTCGAGCAACCGTATCTTTGGGCTACATTGGTTTGTATGAAGTTGCGACAGTATTTTACGGTGGCGAATGGGAGACCAACCCAGAGGCAAAAGATTTCACGGTGGATATTATCAAGAAAATGAAAACCTTGGTTGAAGATTGGTCGGATGAATATGGTTATCATTTCTCAGTTTATTCGACACCATCTGAAAGCCTGACAGACCGCTTCTGCCGTATGGATATAGAGAAATTTGGCATTGTAAAGGACATTACGGATAAAGAATATTACACTAACAGTTTCCATTATGATGTACGTAAAAATCCAACACCATTTGAAAAACTGGATTTTGAGAAAATTTATCCTGCTGTAGGTGCCAGCGGTGGCTTTATCCACTACTGTGAATACCCTGTGCTGCAACAAAATCCAAAGGCCTTGGAAGCAGTTTGGGACTATGCCTATGACCGTGTAGGTTACTTGGGGACCAATACTCCGATTGACCATTGTTACGCTTGCGATTTTGAAGGTGATTTTGAGCCTACGGAGCGTGGTTTCAAGTGTCCAAGTTGCGGAAATAGTGATCCTAAATTGGTAGATGTTGTTAAACGAACTTGTGGGTATCTAGGCAATCCACAGGCACGTCCGATGGTAAAAGGTCGTCACAAGGAAATTTCGGCGCGTGTGAAACACATGAATGGGTCGAGCTTATAAGTAATAAACAGACTATGTAGAGCTTCCACAGTTCCAGTTAGCTGTGGAAGTTTATTATAAACGAACAAGAGATAAAAAGGAGGAGAAAACAATGGGAAAATATCAACTAGACGATAAGGGGAAGGCCCTGGTGACACGCTATCATGAGAAGAATTCTAATGTGAAGCAGGATAAAAAAGCGCGTGTGCAGGAATTGCTCAAACAAGCAAAAAACAAGAAAAAATAGTATGGACTATACAGATATTAGTATTCTCCATACCAATGATATGCATTCCTACATGGAGAATTTTCCAAAGAAGGCACAGCTGATTGCGAACATTCGGGATGGTAATGAGAAAAAGGGGATTCTGACCTACAGACCGGTCTCCACCCTCAGATGTGGGGCATTGTTCCAGGCGGTGAGGGTTTTATGGTCAATGGCAGAGCAGTCGAGCTAGACAAGGTCTATCAGATTGTGACCAACTCTTTTGTTTGGAGCGGCAAGGACAACTATGATGATTTCCACAAGGCAGAAATTGTGCAGGACTTGGGACTGGATATTGACATTATCAGCGAATTTTTCAAGAGACAATACGGAGGCTAGAATGGAACTAAGAAGACCAACTGTGGCGGATAAGGAAACGATTTTGGATATGTTGGCCGAGTTTGAAGCGGCAGACTCTGCTATGGACGGAGGTTTTATCTCTAGGGATGTCGACTTTGAAGACTGGATTTTGAGAAACCAAGATTATGAGGCAGGTCTCAATCTACCAGACGGTTTTGTTCCTTCCATTCAATATGTATCATTTGACCAAACAGGTCGAGCCCTTGGTTTTCTCAGTCTACGCCTACGGCTCAACGATTTCCTGCTCAATAAAGGCGGTCACATCGGATATTCCGTTCGCCCGACCGAGCGAGGAAAGGGCTATGCCAAGGAACAACTTCGACTTGGTTTGCAGAAGGCGGCTAGTAAAAATATCGCCAAGGTCCTCGTGACCTGCTCGGCAGACAATCAAGCCAGTCGCCGCACGATTGTGGCTTGTGGTGGGGTTTTGGAAGATGTTCGAGACGGGGTAGAAAGATACTGGATTGAGGATTAATGGGAGTGACAAACTACTGAATCAAAACAGGAAAGGAATTGAGATTGGTTCTGCACTAGGCTTGCTGGGATCAATCCGAGCTAAAGCATTGGAAGTACCATTTATGGATAAAAACAGTCTGTGTACTGGTAAAACGGAATTCATCCAAACGATCAGATTTCATTTGCTTATGCTCAGGTATTTGAAATGAATAATCCTAAACCACAAGAATGGAAGAGCGAGGAACTTAGTCAAGGGCGAATAATGGACTACAAAGCCTTTAACTTTGTGGATGGAGAAGGAGTCCGTTGCTCTCTATATGTTAGTGGCTGTCTGTTTCACTGTGAGGGCTGCTACAATGTTGCAACCTGGTCTTTTAAAGCTGGGATTCCCTATACCAAGGAGCTTGAAGACCGCATTTTAGCAGACTTGGGTCAGCCCTATGTGCAGGGCCTAACCCTCTTGGGTGGCGAGCCTTTTCTGAACACAGGCACGGTCCTCCCACTCGTAAAGCGAATTCGGAAAGAACTGCCAGAAAAGGATATTTGGTCTTGGACAGGCTACACATGGGAAGAAATGATGTTAGAAACTCCGGATAAGTTAGAGTTACTATCCTATTTAGATATTCTAGTTGACGGCCGCTATGACCGTACCAAGCGCAATCTCATGTTGCAATTTCGAGGCTCATCGAATCAACGCATCATCGATGTACAGAAATCATTACAGGAAAAACGAGTTGTCCTGTGGGATAAGTTAAAAAAATAGAGGTTAGCATAGACTTAAATTTCACCTCAAATATTGAGATAATCTGTATTATAAAACGCATAAAATCATATTGCTAAAAACATTGATTTTATGCGTCTTTCTATTTTTTGAGCTTTTATCTAGCCTCTATTTTTGAATAAATTTTGATTCTATAGCTTGTGTAGTGGGTAATTTCACAACAGAGATTATGGAGCTTTTTAGTGAATCAAAAAGTTTGTGAGTAGTCCTGCCATGGTTCCAGCAATAATATCTTTTATCATGCTGTTGTTTAGAAGACTCTGGTTTTTAGAAACAGTATCTTGAAATTTATCATTATTTTTTTCCTTGCTTGCCTCTAACAATTGAGTGAAAACGGAAAGAATTCCTTCAGACAGGATGTATTGATTTTCAGATATGATATTTTGTAAGCTTAAACTAATATCATCCCATGGAATATCATTGATATTTGTGTCTACATTTTTTGAGTTATTTATGATGTTTGAATTTGATATTGCATCTCCGTTATGGGCTGTTGTATTATTATTTCCTAAGACATTATTATCCCCTGAAACATTTGTTTGTGTACTTCCTGATTTAAAGACAGTTTGATTTTCGATTTTTTCATTTTTAATATCAATTAAAAAATTGTTCTGCAGTGAGCTATCAAATGATTTTGTAACAGCATTGAAAACCTGATTGCGAAACTGGCTATTTTTAAAAAAGAGGTAGTAGTTTTTACTGGAACCCAAGTTAAAAATAATGTAATATTTGTCTTTTAAATGCTTTTTATATTTGGAATAGACTATGAAACCGTACAACGTTAATAACAATACACCAATGAATGGTGGGATTAGGCTGATAAAGAATAGTACTATTAAGATAATGTAATCCATCAACGTAACTGGGGATTGCAATTCACTTTTGTAGAGCATGGAAATATTATTAATTTGTATGCAATTGTTTCTCGTTAAAATTGTGTTGTTTTTTATTGACAATTCATCGGTTTCGATTGTGTAGTTTTTATCGGAGTTTAGGCTTTTTAATTTTTCTAATAGTTCATTCATAATTATTCTCCTTCATATAAACTTATTATGTTAAATTAGACTAAATGTTGTGCTCGTTTGTTTTGCTTATTCATATTGATATTACATGCTTATCCAAGTCTGGTGCATCAGATAGCTTGCGCTAGATTAGTTTAGCGAATACCTACATAAAAAGAAAAACACATTTATTATACCTGTAAATGTTCAAAAAGTCAAACCGCAATAAACAAACGCGCAACGTTATTGTTAGGTAAAATGTAACAAATTCATCGCTATTCTAGAGTTTATGGCTTAAGCAGTCGGTACAATCCTTATACATATGACTGATGGCTTTGTCCTGATTATTCGTTATGAAGGAAATAGAAGTTGAGAATCATGATGAAATTCGTAGATTGGTGACTTTTAATGAAGAAAAGTTTAAAAAATGAAGCGTAGAACAAATCCACTCCAAAAATGAGAAAAAGCCTTGATAAATCAAGACTTTCCTCATATCAACCAATCCTCCCTGTAGGGATCGAACCTACGACCCACGGATTAAGAGTCCGCTGCTCTGCCAGCTGAGCTAAGGAAGGTAAAAAATAAAAATGCTGTATTGGTACCGGTTATCCATGGATTGTATTGATCCCGCACGCTAAAAGCAGGTGGGTGACGCGTTTCTAACTTAGTTGCTTCTGGGTGTGCCAGCTTGCATACTGTCAGAGGATCTTTGTCTCCCTAGTAATACAAAAATAGTCGGTCAACACATAGGTATGAATTCGTATACCACAGCAGTTCTTATTTATGATTTAATAATACCACTTTTTTTTGAAAAATCAAGAGAAAAATGGCAAAAATGTAAGCGGTGTCAAAGGATATGTGCCAAAAAACCAGTTCTATCAAGGATTTTGGCGTCTATTTTTTTTCAAATTTTTTATCTTTTCTTGGGTCATACCCAAGGCACGCTCGTATTTTCCGGTGTCGTTGGCGGTGAAGTAGTCCGCATTCAGTAACTTATCGGGCAGGTATTGCTGGTCCACCCATTTTTCAGGATAGGCATGCGGATACTGGTAGCCAATGGCATTTCCCAGCTCTTTACTACCAGCATAATGCCCGTCCCGCAGGTGATTTGGGATAGGTAGATGACCGTTTTTCCGCAAATCAGCCAGAGCTGCATCCATAGCCAGATAGGCAGAATTGGACTTGGGAGAAAGAGCCAAATCGACTACCACATTGGCAATCAAAATCCGTGCTTCTGGAAAGCCGATTTTCTGGGCAGCTTCAAGGGCCGTCACCGTATGAATCTGAGCCTCTGGATTGGCCAAGCCGATGTCTTCGTAGGCGATGACCGTCAAGCGACGAGCCAGGCTAGGCAGGTCTTCCGCCTCAATCAAACGAGCGGCGTAGTGGAGGCTGGCATTGACATCGCTACCCCGAATGGATTTTTGCAGAGCCGAGAGGATGTCGTAGTGGGCATCGCCGTTCTTGTCCATGCTGATGTAGGACTTTTGCAGGCTATTTTCCACGGCGTCCAGATCAATGTGGCGGCTACCGTCATCACTTTCCTTGGTCGAAAGCACAGCTAATTCTAGCGAATTGTAAGCAGCACGTAGGTCACCGTTGGTGGCGTTGGCTAGGAAATCCAGAGCCTCAGGCTCAATGGTAATGGGGAAGTCAAAACCACGTTCACTGTCTGTCAGAGCCAGTTCCAAGGCCTGTCGGATGTGGCTGGTTTGCAAAGGTTGTAATTCAAAAATCTGCACTCGACTGCGAATGGCAGGCAGAATTGAGAAGAAGGGATTTTCCGTCGTTGCCCCAATCATGATGATATTGCCATTTTCCAAGAGAGGAAGCAGAAAGTCCTGTTTGGTCTTGTTGAGGCGGTGGATTTCATCGAGCATGAGGACCAGGCCGCCAGAAAATTTAGCTTCTTCAGCGATTTCCTGCAGGCGTTTTTGGTTGTCCGTCGTGGCATTAAAGGTTCGAAAGGCATACTTGGTCGTACCAGCAATGGCGGATGCAATCGAGGTCTTGCCAATCCCTGGCGGACCGTAGAGAATCATGGACGACAGCATATTGGCATCAATCATGCGACGGATAATCTTTCCAGGACCGACCAGGTGTTCCTGACCGATGACTTCATCAATGGATTTTGGCCGCATACGAAGGGCGAGATTGGCTGGCATAGGCTTCCTTTCAGTGCATTTATGGTATAATCATTATACTACAATTTTAGGATTTGGAGAGAAACGAAGATGGCGGAGTTGACGGTGGGTGTTTTGGAAGAATACTTGCGTGACCACTATGGGACGACAGTTCCAGAGCAAAGTCTCTTTATGAAATTAGTGGAAGAAATTGGTGAAGTGGCAGAGCTACTGAATCAGCGTTCAGGCCGCAAGATGATGGATTGCGAAGACGACAACTCTGCTCGTCTGGCAGAAGAATTAGCTGATGTTATTCACTATGCTGTAGCCTTGGCAGCGGTGAATCAACTAGATTTAACCAAGTCCATTTTGAAGAAAGACAAGCAGGCTTCCGTCAAATACGGTCGAGAAATAAATTTATTGGAATTTATAGAAAAGAGGAAATAGAATGGCAAAACATGGCTTTTTAGATGTGCTGGAAGCGGCACTGGATAAACATTTTACCTACGATTATGAACTCAACTGGGACAAGAAAAACCACGCGGTTGAGTTGGCCTTCATCTTAGAAGCACAAAATGCGGATGGGATTGAAACGGTGGACGACGAAGGCAATGCCTCTGCAGAGGATATTTTCCTAGAGGAGTATGTCCTTTTCTACAACCAGGACAAGTCTCGCTTTGACGAGGAAGACTACCTGGTCGCTCTGCCATTTGATGCCAAGAAGGGCTTTTCAGCAGAGTTTCTGACCTACTTCGCAGATTTCCTCAAGGATACCGCCGACCAAGGTTTAGACGACCTCATGGACTTTTTGGCGGACCCAGAAGCCCAAGAATTCGCGATTGCTTGGGATAGCGAGGCCTTTGAAAAAGGCAGAGCAGACTTGGTGGAGGGGGAATTTTACCCATATCCGAGGTATTGAGATGGTTCATGAAATGTTACTGGCTCCAAAGCCTTTTGAAATGATGAAGTCTGGTCAGAAGACCATTGAGCTACGACTTTACGATGAGAAGCGCAAGCATATACAAATTGGAGATCGCATCCGTTTTTATTGTACAGAGAATCAGACGCAAACGATCGAGGTGCAAGTATTAGATCTTCACATATTTGATAATTTTGCTCAGTTATACAAAGAACTGGATTTATTGTCTTGTGGGTATACGCAAAGCAGCATCAGAGGGGCGAAACCAGAAGATATGGAAGTTTACTATTCGCGAGAACAGTTAGAACAATATGGTGCAGTAGGTATAGAATTGAGGGTAATAGATTCTATTTGACATTCCGTTTTCTCTCTTGCTTGACTGCAGGTGAAACTTTTGCTATTATAAAAATAGAAAAGGCGCTGAGTTCCAGCTCAACGCCCAGTAGGACCGCTAAACGGTGGTTCAGTTCGTTAGATTAAATAACCGTCAGAACTGTGTCAAAGTTTGCTGACGGTTATTTTTTATCTCGAATAGCTAAAATGATGACGATTATCAAGCTCAGCATTTCAACAAGTAGACTTGCGAATGTGAGCATGACAATCAGTCCATCAGCTACGGACAAAAGCATTCCTCCTTTCTAGCAGATTTGCTGTCCACTTTCATGGGCATCACCTCCGTTCAGAAACTTGGAACCACCGTCTCAAACTTTCCTACACATGTTTATTCGCAGTGCGATTAGAAAATTTCCGAAAAAGTATTATTAGGGCTCCATCGCGTAACATTAACTTGTAAAATAGGCTAGAAATCGGTACAATAATACAGTGATTGACGCATAGAAAAGAAAAGGAACAAGAAACATGAACTCATGGCAAGAATTAACGATTCACGTTCATCGTGATGCAGAAGAAGCAGTTTCAAATCTCATGATTGAAACGGGCAGTCAGGGGGTGGCCATTAGCGACTCGGCTGACTATGTGGGACAGGAGGACCGTTTCGGTGAACTTTATCCCGAGGTGGAGCAGTCAGATATGATTGCGATTACGGCTTATTATCCTGATACTGTAGATATTGAGGAAGTTAAGGCAGACTTGGCAACTCGCTTGGCGGATTTGACAGGCTTTGGCTTGGAAACGGGTCAGGTCAGCCTAGAAAGTCAGGAACTGACAGAGGAAGACTGGGCGGACAACTGGAAGAAATACTATGAGCCAGCCCGCATTACCCACGATTTGACCATTGTGCCATCTTGGACCGACTATGAGGCGACTGCTGGTGAGAAGATTATCCGTCTGGATCCAGGCATGGCTTTCGGTACGGGTACTCATCCAACCACCAAGATGAGCCTCTTTGCTCTTTCTCAGGTCTTGCGTGGTGGCGAAACGGTTATCGATGTTGGTACAGGCTCAGGCGTTCTCTCTATTGCTAGCTCTCTTCTTGGGGCTAAGGAAATCTTTGCTTACGATTTAGATGAAGTGGCGGTGCGTGTGGCTCAGGAAAACATTGACCTCAATGCCAATACTAGCAATATTCATGTCGCAGCAGGCGACCTGCTTCGTGGCGTTGATATTAAAGCGGAAGTTATCGTTGCCAACATCTTGGCGGATATTCTCATCCATCTGACCGAGGATGCCTACCGTCTGGTCAAGGACGAGGGCTACCTGATTATGAGCGGCATCATCGCGGACAAGTGGGACATGGTGCGAGCATCTGCGGAGGCGGCAGGCTTCTTCCTCGAAACCCACATGATTCAGGGCGAGTGGAATTGCTGTATCTTCAAGAAAACAGCTGACCGCTCAGGTGTGATTGGAGGCTAGGATGCAGCAGTATTTTGTCAATGGCAGAGCACCGCAGGGCCTTTTCCAGATTAAGGATAAGGACACTGCCAAGCATATGTTTTCTGTCATGCGCTTGCAGGCAGACGACCAGATTGTCCTGGTATTTGATGACGGGATCAAACGCTTGGCGCGTGTAGTGGACAGTCAGAGCCAATCTGTTGAGATTATCGAAGAACTGGCAGATAATGTTGAATTACCCGTTTCCGTGACCATTGCCATGGGCTTTCCAAAGGGAGATAAGCTCGAATTTGTCGCCCAAAAGGCAACGGAGTTAGGCATGGCAGCCCTCTGGGCCTTTCCAGCTGACTGGTCCGTGGTCAAATGGGACGGTAAAAAACTGGCAAAAAAAGCAGAAAAGTTGGAAAAAATTGCCCAAGGCGCAGCCGAGCAAAGCAAACGCAATCGCGTTCCAGCTGTTCGCTTGTTTGAGAAAAAATCGGATTTTCTAGCTCAACTAGCAGGATTTGACCAGATTATCCTAGCCTACGAAGAGGCTGCCAAAGAAGGTGAACAAGCTAATCTAGTAAAAATCTTGTCTGGCTTAGAACTCGGCCAATCAGTCCTTGTCATTGTCGGTCCAGAAGGTGGCGTGTCGCCTGAGGAAGTAGCCGCATTTGAAGGAGCAGGAGCGGTCAAGACAGGTCTGGGTCCTCGTATCTTACGAGCGGAGACGGCTCCACTCTACGCCCTTTCTGCCATTAGCTACGCGACGGAATTGATGAGGTAGTCCATGTTTGCTTTAGGTACGATTATCAATACGGTGGTCATTGCCCTGGCAGGTTTGCTAGAGTCTTGGTTTGGACATTTACTGAAAGAACGGCATCAGTCGGGGTTGACGATGGGGAATGTTTGAGTCTTTCTTGAACCTGTTAGAATCCTTTGATTATTGGGGTATAGATAGTTAAATGGTAATTGGTTTCAATAATGAAATTGATTCTGATAAAAAACCAGGCAAGTGGGAAAGACGACTATTCCTAGTAGAGTCCGTCTTCTTATCCTTGCCTAACTTCAGTTATGCCTGTGGCTCATTGCCTCATACTAAAAGTAAATTAAAAGACTATAAAATACGAATTGCTGTGATTTTCTTTACAAATCCTATATCCAACTTTTTTACCTCACTTTTGATTTCTAGGGTCAGGCTGAAACAGTTTCTTGGGCTGTCTCAGCACAAACTTTGTTTGTTCAATTTCTAACCTCAAGCAATTCTCTCAGATTGCTAGAGCAATCAACTACTGCACTGAGATATTGATACTAACTTAAAGAAGTGGCGTTGTACTTTTTACCTAGCTGGGCTATTATTTGTGCTAGATTACCTGTGAGTAATTTTTTATTCATGCATGTTAGGCTAAAAGGTGAAAAGTCCTTTTTAGGTAGTTCGGGAATTCTTTATCAAGAATTCAGGGAAGACTCATATATATTAGCTCGGAAATATGAGTTTTTTACAACTAAAATAGCGTCGCCGAAATATTTAAGCTACATCTTTTATTCAATCGAATCCGAAATTAGTCTCTTAATGATTTTGAGAAAAAGTATAATTTTATATATAAAAACGAACAAAATTAGTTTTAGGGTATCTAGAAACTAGTATTGTTCGTTTTTTGTTTTGTTTATCAATCTGCAGAATGACCAGATGAGGTATTTCAAAAAAACAACTCTTTTTGTCCTAGACTCATTAGAGAGTCAGTGTTTGAAATGTAATATGGTGTGATGCATATTTTTTGAAATATGGTTATTTTTATATTAAGGTGACTCTTGTCATTTCCAGATGTTCTTTTTCTATTTTTTCTGTGTTTCTCGCTAAATGTCGCTTGATTTTAGAGGGAAATCAAGTAAGATTGTATATGGAAAAAATCTGTATAAGTGTTATTGTAAAAAGTGAAAACTAGAGGAAGATTGCAGGGAACTTACGGCGATTTGCTATTTATATTATAGTAAATTGAAATAATGGTATTTGAACTATCAATTTCATGTAAGCTTAATAAGTATTAAAGTTGATTTTGTTTATATTTAGAACCGGAAAAGATAATGTCCCTGTATCTCAACTTTAGCAGATTTAGACACAAACCAAGGAGTACGAGATGATAGAATTTAGAAAGAAAGCAGTTCAATTAGCTAGTTTAATGTCAGTTTTTTTTCTATGCACGTATAGTTTTACAGATGCGATGTGTATCATGGCAGAAAGTTTGTCGACCAATGGTGCTTCAAGAATAAGACGCACCTATATCGAAGACAAAAAGGAGTACAAAGATAGATTAAATATTGAGTTAGTAGAATCGTTGTCTAGTCCAGAGACTATAGGTCAAAAAATTACAATAGATAAGCAGAGTTTAGCTACACAGAATTTTAACGAAAAAGGTATAGTAGTTATCACTCAAAAAGGGCTAGAGTTAAAGAAAGATGATTTAGAAAAAGGTTGGAAACTAGATGAGTCATATAACGAGAAGGACCTAGCTATAACAAAGAGTGAGACAGAAAAACGCTCTCTTTCAAATGAATTAGATGTATTGTCAAAAACTGTAGAAGAACTTCCAGTGTATGGAGAAAACTACCATTCCTATAGACTGCTGCCAACAACAGAATTGGATTATTCGGCAGATAATGTAAGTCTGACTTTAAGTTTTACCAAGGTTAGTGAGGTTATTAAGGGGGAGTTAGTAGCGGTAGTAGCTGCGGATCATATCGCATATTTTAAAGCTGAACCGAGTGTCTTTAAGGAGTATTCTCAAGTTACTGAAAAGCCTTCATCTACTGAGGATGTCAATGTAGTAAGCCCTTCTCAAGACCCACCCGTCTCTGAAACAAAAGAAAATGTACCTGACAATTCAGAATCACAAGGAAGTTCAACAGTTCCAGAGTCAGAGCAAGCTGTGGATGCTTTGGTCGAACAACGAGGAGTTATCTGTATCAAATTAACAAAATCTAGTTCTGAACAAGAAGAGGGCATTGAGGATACTGAAAATGAAGCCATCGAAGGTGCTATATTTGAGGTGCGTAATGTAGAAAGTGAAAATCTTGTTTATACTGGTCAGACAGATAAAGATGGTCTCCTAACGATTTCAAATCTTCCGTTGGGAAACTATGCGGTAATTCAAAAATCTACCATAGATGGTTATGAGATTTCTGCCACAAAAGAAGTAGTGGAGTTAACAGTAGCTCAATCAAGACAAAACGTCTCAATTAGCAACTTCCCTAAAAATCCTTTAGAAGGACTTATGCTGAACTCAATATTGGATTCATCTTTGATGCCGCGTTCAGCGAGAGTAGCACGTTCGCTACTTGATGTTTCATTATTTGATAATCCTACTGTGACAGGAAATGCAAATGCCACTACAACGACCACCATATCCGGGAATAAAACAACAACCATCACGCGTGAAGAGTCAAATATAAAATACATTTTTAAACCTATTACAATTTCAATTCCAGGTATTTATCAAAGCTATTCACAAGATGGTGTCTTGAAGAAAAAAGAGGTAGTGGTTGACTCAAATACCAATACCACAAAAATCATTTGGGAATACACTACTACGGTAGGCGGTGCCAATAGCAATATCACCTCCATTAGAAATGCCTTCTCAACAACAACTGACTCTGGTTTGGGTGAACCTAAAATTATTTCTATTACGAAAAATGGCACTCCGATAACAACTAATACGACTTACTATGGAAGTTTCGACAATTTTAAGTCAGCTACCGATAATTTACCAGTTGGAAACGGGACGTATGTCTATACGATTGAGACTCCTGTGGTGATTCCAAGTGATAACTATAGTTTGGATTATCGGTCGGAAGTAACTGTCGATGCTCCAAAGGGCAGCAAGCTTACCTATAATGGTACATCGGTTACCCTAACTCAGAAGGAAACACGTACCTTATCAACAGCAGATACTATTACGCTTCCAGCTAAAAATGATGGTGGTCCTCTAGGGGACTTAAAAGTAGATACGGTCAATACTTCCAATACCAATCGTACAATTGGTAAGTATCGTGATAATGACGATAAGGTCATCGAATGGACTAGTTCACAACTAAATGATACGTCGACAACCCAAAGGTTTACATTTGATGTTGCCCTAGATAGCTCACAAGCTGCCCATGAATATAAGGTTTATATATATGAACCAAGTAATGGAACCTATACTGAAACTAGATCTGAAACAGTTAATCCGTCTGGGAACCAGATTACGGTTGACAATGTTCCGGCAGGTGCGGTCGCTTTGGTTAAGATAGTGACAAATGTGAAAGACGAAAAAGTTAATCACACCATTTCAGGAGCACAACTAGAAGCGCTGAAAGGTGATATAAAAATCCAGAAGAATTGGGAGGCTGATAGTGATAAGGTAGATGTGACCTTTACGGTTAATGGGGGAAGTTTAACTAATCGTAAGGAAACACTTAGCGCAAATAATACACAAATTACGATTGCTAATGTTGATAAGTTTTCTGGTATGGGAAGTACAGCAACTAAAAAGAGGATATATTATGATGTGACCGAAGCTGTTCCATCAGGTTATATTCTTTCTAGCGCACAGACTGACTGGGAAAATCTTTACTATGTCTTTACAAATAAAAAGGATAATACCACGACACCAGTATTCCCACCAGATACTTGCGGAAACTATGGGGTAAGCAGTATAGACCTTGTAAGCATCAATTATGTCATGTATAAATCAGGTTCTAAAATTTGGGGTGGTTTTGACGGTTCGATGAAAATGAACTTGAAAATACCTGCTTTTGCGCGTGCAGGAGATTCATTTACTTTAGAATTGCCACCAGAGTTAAAGTTAAGTCATGTTGCAAATCCTAATGTTGCATGGTCCACTGTGTCTGCAAATGGTAAGGTGATAGCAAAAGTTTATCACGAAAAAGATAATTTAATTCGCTTTGTATTGACTACAGAGGCTTATTCCGTACAAGAGTACAATGGTTGGTTTGAGATTGGAGTTCCAACCAGTAATGTGATTAAAATCAATAATAAAGCAACTACAGAACTATATAAAACAGGGGTACTTCCAAACCTTCCTGAGTGGTATACAACGACTACTCGCAATCAGACATTGATTAATAAGAAACTGAGCTTCAAATCCACCTATAATGGAAGTGGAATGAATTGTGAAAAGACTATACAAGCAGATGGAAGCTTAGATGCTACGAATAACGACAATCGTGAGGGAGGACTATCTAGGTTTGGAGGAATAAATAAATATCAATATAGCCAGACTGTGGATACTTTTACTTGGGAATTAGTTTATAATGCAGGGGGAAATAATATAGGTAGAGCTCGCGGCGACAATCGAAAGTTTTGGGATTTTTTACATCCAGGTTTAGAATTATATCCAAATGGGAACGTATCGAGTAGTATACCTCAATCTATTGAAATTTTCATAGCAGATGGTACCAAGGCTATGTCTTATTCTAAGGATAGTTTAGTTAAACTGGATTATAAAGGTACTTCATATAATGGAGATATCCATCACTATGGTTTGCCAGACAATAGCATAGGTGTATCTGTAAGAGTTTATAGAGAAAACAATTCATATTCTTCATTTGATGGTTTCACTAGTACTCATACAATTGAATTTTATCATGATGGTAATACGGCCAATAAGGCGATTGTTGTACGATTGAAGGAGAAGAAAAAGTATAAGACGAATGGATTGTATTATAATGGTATGAGTGTGAAATGGAGTAGTCCAGTCATGGGTGGAGGAAGAACCACTAATATCTATCGTCGTGAGGGAGATACAGTATCACAAGGTGGTGCTTATCCTGTAGATTGGTATGGTTTTAAACTGAAAAAGGTTGGAATTAAAAATGGTCAGAAAATTCCACTTTCAGGTGCGATTTTCACATTATATAAAGGAAATGAACCGTATCGAACCGCCGTTTCAGATGATAATGGAGATATTCAGTTTTCGGAGATAATCGGCGGCACCTACACCTTCAAGGAAACTAGTGCACCACCTGGCTATATCTTAGATCCGACAGAGCACACTATTGTTGTAACCGATAATCAAAATATTACCATTGACGGGAAAAAATATGATGTCAATAAGCCAACAGAAGTTGTTAATACTAAATCAACTACACTTCAAATCAATAAATTTGAATTTGGTGAAAGTAAGCCATTGAAAGGAGCTGTCTTTAGACTGCAGAGTAAAAATGGTGGAAATTATGATGTCACAATAGGAGAAGTTCTTCCTGCAAGTCAGTTTATTTTCTCTAACCTCGCAAAAGGCATGTATACTTTGACGGAGACAAAAGCTCCTGCGGGTTATAAAACGATTCCTCCTCTTGATATTGAGGTTTATGAGGAAAACGGAGAGCTAAAAGTACGTAAATTAACAGACACTTCCAATACACAGACGGGAGCGGTAGAAGTTGTCAACGGAAACTTTAGTATAAATGTTGTTGACGAGGACTTTAGTACTGAGTTCACCAAGGTAAATGAGCAAGATCAGCCACTTGCAGATGCAGTGTTTGAGCTTCGTCAGATAACCCAAACAGGCTACAAACGAGTTCTAACAGGCTTAACTTCAAATAGTCAAGGCAAGCTCCGTGTGGACCACTTGCAAGGTGGTACAACCTATGAACTTTGGGAAACTAGTGCGCCAGCAGGTTATAGTAAGTTAACAAAAGCTGCGGCACGATTTACG
This sequence comes from Streptococcus sp. 2018WUSS126, assembly GCF_044427425.1. Classification (NCBI taxonomy): domain Bacteria; kingdom Bacillati; phylum Bacillota; class Bacilli; order Lactobacillales; family Streptococcaceae; genus Streptococcus; species Streptococcus sp. 2018WUSS126. Next base: position 56,645 of record NZ_JAOTGB010000012.1, read on the forward strand.
GTATCTGAGACTGGAACTATCAGTTTTGAATCTGGTACTAGTGAGCGTATTATTAACCGCCCTCCAACTTATAAAGTTAAAGTGCAGAAAATTGATGCACTGACTGGACAGAAAGTAACTGTGCAGACACGTATTGGTATTACGGATAGCCAAGGGAATGTAATTGATGGGCAAATTTCAAACTTTGACAATGGAGAGTTCAGCTTCCCTAAAAACTTTGCCCCAGGGACTTACTATATCAAGGAAGAAAAAACTCCATCGGGTTATATCGGCTTATCAGGTTTGGTACCATTCACTATTCGGGCAGATGGTATAGTAGAAGTGAATAGTGATTATCTTGAAGGTATTGATGTGACGACGAGCTCGCCAGATACGATTACGATAAAAGTCAAGAACTATCCACTCGGTAAATTCAAAGTTAGCAAGCGTGTTAAAGGGATTAGTGATTTGACCAACCTTATCACTGGACAAATGACCTTTACTTTGACAAAGAATGACGATCCGACCATCACCATTGTCAAACAGCAAGCTGCAAACCAAGACTTTGTTTTTGAAAACCTCCAGCCTGGGGTCTATACTCTGACAGAAACACAAGCCCCATCTGGCTATATCAAATCGACAGAAAACTACACGATTTATGTTAATAGGGATGGCAGTGTCCGTTTCTACTCTGACTCGGATATAAGTAGTCACATAGCAAGTGGTTTGCATGTGATAAAATCTGCAGAGATTGCTATGGCCTCTACCTATGGCTATAGTACAGAAGATAAGGCGCTGGACAGTGATTTGACAACCGGTGCCTTGTACCAACTCTCAAGTTCGACTTTGAATGAAGGACAATGGTGGGGAGTGAACTTAGGTTCGCCTCAGCGCGTAACGCAAATTCGCTTTGCTCAAGGTAAAAATACCACAAACGGTAGTGACCATGACAAAATGGATAGCTATGCCCTTGAGTATTCACCGGATGGTATCACCTATCAATCAATTGGTAATTTCACCGAGACCGACCTTACTCAGACTGTAGATATCTATGCTCAATACATTCGTGTACGGAATCTACAGACGGGAACAAATAGATGGTTGGGAATCCGAGAATTGCAGGTAAGTGTTCGAGATGCTACCCAAACGATTGAAGCAGGTGGAAGTGATGTTGCCGCTAATGTTATTAAAATCGGTAACATCGAAAATCCAGAGTTCAAAATTGAGAAAGTAGATGCGAATAACAAGCAAATCTCAAAACCTGTTACCTTTAAGCTCTATAAAGTTGACGATAGTACAACAGAGGCAACTGTATCAAGCGCCTCTCTTGACGATACCAATCTCGTACAAACCTTGACATTTACAGGTCAAAGCAGTTTGACACGATTAACTGCGACAGCGCTTGGCAAATATGTTCTTGTAGAGACACAAGCACCAGAAGGTTATGACGGTTTGAGTGCACCGGTATTGTTGGAGTTATACGAAACAACGCAAGCTTATGCGGTAACGCAACAGAAAGCTGTGACACGTTTTAGAGTTTTAAATCAAACTAATTCGGTTAGTGTAACAGATTTACCTGGTGTTAGTGGTGCTCTTGCAAATGCGATCAGCATTAAAGTGAAAAATAACGAGCGTAGGTACAATCTTAAAATCAAAAAACGTGATTATCACCATCCGACTCTTGGTTTAAATGCTCACTTTGAACTTGTTACAGATGCTGGTCATCCAGTTGTAATTGATGGTGTTAATATGGAAGGGAATACAGATAGTGCTGACAACAGTATCACCTTCTCGAACTTGCCAGTTGGCGTCTATATTTTGAAAGAGACAGTTGTTCCTACGGGAGGCTATCGCCCTGTTAATCAATTACAAGATACCAAATTTGAAATCCGACCAGATGGTAGTTTACAAATTTTAGAGTCAGATTCGAATATGGTGACAGTTGATACGTCACAAGGTGCTACCCTTGAAATCACCATCAAGAACTTCAAGCAATTTAAGTTCAGACTCCAAAAAACAGATAATCGTGACGAGAATCACCTTCTAAATGGTGCAACATTTAAAATTTACAGTGATCCAAACAATGATGGTGTTGAGGATACCGAAGTTGCTAGTGGTGTGACGAAAAATGGTCTCTTTGAAACATCTTTGAGTTTTGGTTACTACATTTTGGAAGAAACTGTTGCGCCAACGGGATATCAATTAAATCCTAAGAAATACCGTTTCCAGATAAACCATGATGGAACGACCAAACTTCATAATGGAGATAATCAGGTTACCTTAGCTGAAAGGGTAGATGGCGATAATGTTATTCTCTTTAACATGAAGAATACAAAACAAACAACCCACATCAAACTTGCTAAACGGTCTTATAGCGATCCTACGCAACGTCTAGAAGCTCAGTTTGAGTTGACAGAAAGCAATAATCCTCAAGCAATCCCAGTTGTTAAAACCACGACTACAACAGGGGATGAAGTCCTCTTTGACAATTTAGCAGTAGGGAAAACCTATATCTTGAAAGAAACAGTAGCCCCTGACGGCTATCAAAAGATTGAAAAGGAATTCCATATTAATATTGGTGCAGATGGGGCTATCTCTATCCAAGATGGAGAGGACCTCATCAGTCTAGACAATACGGATAATCACCTGATTATCGTGAAAAACCTCCGCAAAGGAGAATATCCGAAAACAGGTGGTATGGGTATCATTCCATATATTGCATTAGGGGGGGTGATGATGTTCATTGCTTTTGCCGTTGAGCAACATCGGAAATATACTAGATAGTTCCTAATGTAAACAAAATAAGAAATAAAAAATAGGAGTATACAATGAAAAAATTGACGAAATTATTTTCGGTGTTTACTGTGTTCCTAACGGTGCTCGGTTCACTGATAAATATTAAACACTTAGTCCATGCCGAAGATACGGCTAGCACAACCGTTATTGTTCACAAAATTGTGATGAACGAAACAGACTTTAATAACTTTAACTATAAAGAAGATTTATCCAAATATAATGGTAATTCAATCGGAGATTTGAAGAATTATTTTGGTAATTCTGCCGTGGAAGTTGCGGGAGTAAATTTCAAAGTATGGCAAAAAGTCGAGACAAAAGCTGATGGTACTAAGACAGGTGTTGAACTTGGTATTGCTGGTGATAATGATAACTACAAACTTGCTACAAACTATTCTAACGGTGTTGAAACAACAGCTAATGGTGCAACATTCACTTTAGCTAATGGGATTTATATCTTCACTGAAGATAAAGAAAAGTCACCATACTACAACCAAAATGGTAGTGAATTGACTGGTATGAAAGCTGTACCATTCAAGCTTGAATTGCCACAGGCTAAAACAGATGGTTCTGGATACTTTGATACCCAAACTCCTCTTCACGTGTATCCAAAGAACACTGAAAACAAACCTGAAATCACAAAAGCGTTCACTGATAAGGCAAATATTGGAGATAATGGTGTAAAAAATGTTGAAATCGGTCAAGAAATTGGTTACACTATTACAACAAAAGTTCCTAAGGACGCAGCATATAAGACATTTGCTTGGGAAGATACCATGCTTAAAGGTCTTGACTTCAAGCTAGACTCACTACAAATCGCAGATGATAAAGGTCTTAACCTTCAAAAAATTACAGACTACACTTTGACACAAACTGTACGTGGGTTCATGGTGCAATTGAATCCTGATGGCCTTGCGAGATTGGAAGAAAAAGCAAAGGAAGGTGAAGTGAAATTCACTTTGACCTACAAGGCTACTTTAAATGACTCAGCTAAAGTTGATTCTGGAATCCCTAACAAGGTTAAATTGATCTACGGTAACCGTCCAAGCGAGTTCTCTGAACCAAAATCAACAACACCAAAAGATGGAGAAATCACTGTTGAAAAAGAATGGGACGAAGGCTTAACTCCAATTGATGTTAAGTTTGGTATCTATGAAAAAGCTACTGGTGTTAAAGTTGATGAGATTACACTTCAGAAAGGTCAAAAATCTGTATCTAAAACAGGTCTTAAGGGAGGAGTTGAGTACCTTGTTATTGAGGAAACGGATGTAGTAGCCTCTCTTCCAGATTACACTGTTATTGAAGAAGGTAAAATCAAAGTAAAAAACAAGAAAAACCCGAACCCAACTCCGCTTGAGCCAGAAGAGCCAAAAGTTATCACATATGGTAAGCGTTTTGTGAAGACTGATGATAAGGAATTGAATGCTAGTACGAAATTACTCGGTGCAGAGTTTATTGTTCGTAAAGAGGGCGAAGAGAAATACCTTGCTTTGAAAGCGACTGCTACAAAAGATGCAGAAGTTTCAGACTATACCCAAAAAGAAGCTGCCTATATTGCAGCCGTCAAAGAAAAAGCTACTGATATTGATCAGAAAAAAGCCTTGCGCGATGCAGCGTACGAAGCAATGAACATGCAATGGACTTGGGTAGATAGTAAAGATGGTGCTTTCAAATTTGTATCATCAACAGATGGTAAGTTTGAAGTCAAAGGTCTTGTGGCTGGTCAATATGAACTTATTGAAACAAAAGCCCCAGAAGGATATGCGCTTCTTACTACAACTGTGAAATTTATTGTAGGTCCAAATACATGGGGGCAAACAGATGATATTACTGCTGAAAACTTCCAACAAGTTAAAAACAAAAAAGTAACTATTCCACAAACGGGTGGTATCGGTACACTTGTCTTCACAATTGTAGGTTTGAGTACTATGGTATTTGCCTTTATCGCGATGAAAAAGCGTCAATCTGAAGAAGCTTAATTATTACTAGAAAGGAGGGGCAGATGAAAACAGTAAGACAAATAATATGTTGCCTTGTCGCTATAATGTGTGTATTATCATTGCCCTCGCTTTCACTCCAAGCGCAAGATTCTTTTGATGTTCAGGTTCATATTCCTCTCCCTAATGGAATAGATGCCAGTCAAGTTTCGACGGGTTTGGAGGCTTGGTACATCGCTTCAGAAGAACCCGTTTCTTCTGAACAGTTGGCAGATTCTTTATATCAAAAAAGTCGGTCTGAGTTGACCAGTCTCTATGGTGAGCCAATTTCTTCTCAAGCTCTTTCTCCAGAAGGTCAAGCCACTTTTCGAGGATTGACTAAGGGATGGTATTATGTTCGGCAAGTAGGAAAGCCTACGAGTCTAGAAGTTATCCCATTCTTGATGAATGTAGGTAGAGGTGTTACAAAGATTGAGGCTAAGGTCAGGAGACCTAGCGAAGAAAAGGGTAGTAAGCCGTTTTTAAAGGTATCAACCAGCACCGCCCCTTTATCTGGGGCAGAGTTTGCGGTTCTTGAGGAAGTAGGCGGAGAATTGAAGGAAGTGATAGTCGACGGCAATTCTTATCACGTCACTTCAAGTTCGAATGGTCAGTTTGTGGTAGGTCCTCTTCCTTATGGTATTTACTACTTAAAAGAGGTCAAGGCCCCTACTGGCTACATTTTATCTCAAGATACGATTCCTTTTGAAATAACCTCGGATTCACATGTGTCCGAGATCATTAAGATTAAGAATAAACCTGTTACACCTCCTGGAATTGAAATTCCATATACAGGAAATGTGGTGGTAATTGCAGTTTTATCTACCGGTATTTTGCTCTTCTTGCTAGGTTATCGCTTGGTAACTTATACTAAGCGATAACGTTTGACAGACTAGAATAGAGGGAAAATCCCATTGTCAGGTTGAATCTGGGGCAATGGGATTTTTCGTTTTAAAGTTGGATTATGGTATAATAAAAGCAGAATGTAGGGGATTTTATACTCTTCAAAAATCAAAATTATCCGTTGTCAACTAGCCTTGATGAACTCCAGTTCTGTCTTCGGCTTTGTTTCCCAGGCTACTTTTGGTTTTCATTGAGTATTAGCTTTGCAATGCAGTAGAAAGACAATGGAAGAATAATAAAGTTCGGATTATGATACAGAAAAAATCGGGAAAAACTACAAAGAGAAAAAAGAAAAGCAATATCCCCTTTTACTTGGTATTTTTGATTGGATTTGGGATTTTACTTTATCCTCATGTTTCTAATTTTTATTATCGATATGAGTCGGATCAGCTGACTAATTCTTTCGACCAAGAAAAAAAGACCTTAGCTTCTGAGGAGGTTAAGGAACGAATGGATTTGGCTCAAGCTTTTAATGAGAGTCTGAATAATGTGGTTTCAGAGGATCCGTATACCAAATCACGACATGAAGCTGGACGGGTAGAGTATGCACGGATGCTGGAATTGCATGAAAAGATAGGTTATGTTGAAATTCCAAAAATTGAGGTCAAGCTTCCTGTTTATGCAGGAACTTCTGAGACCGTTCTTCAAAAAGGTGTAGGGCATTTGGAAGGAACATCCTTACCGATTGGGGGGAGCGATACCCATACTGTCTTAACGGCTCATACAGGTTTACCCAAAGCTCGGTTATTCACAGACTTAACGAAGGTAAAAATCGGTGATACTTTCTACATTCACAATATCGTAGAAACATTAGCGTATGAAGTAGATCAAATAGTGGTTGCTGAACCAACTCAATTTGAGGAATTGCTGGTCAAGCCTGGGCAGGACTATGCAACCTTGCTAACCTGTACGCCTTACATGGTGAATACGCACCGTTTATTGGTACGCGGTCATCGTATTCCTTATGTTGCAGAAGAGCATCTTAAAGCGTCTGAAAATGCAGAGAAGCGTATTCTTATTCGTTATCTTCTTTATGCGCTCGGAATGTTTGTCGGTATTTTACTGATTTTCTTATTAACAAAAAGGCGGAAAAATAAAAAGAAAGTGACGAGTAATGATGAAACGTTCACAACTTAGAAAGGGAATGTCTAAACAGTCCATACTCTTGAAGCTTTTATTTCTCTTTGGTTTAGTAGTGACGCTGTATCCGTGGATTTCTCAATATTATTATCGTTATGACTCTGATTATAAAATCCAATCATTTTATGAACAAGCACAACAGTTACCGAGTGAAGAAGTTCTGAAAAGGTTGGAGCATGCTAGGGCCTACAACCAGACCTTGGAACCTCACAAATTGCAAGATCCTTACACAGAAGAAGAGAAGGCTGGGGTAGTGGAATACGCTCGTATGCTTGAGGTGAAGGAGAAAATTGGTTTTGTAGAAATTCCGAAAATCAACGAGCGAATTCCTATATACGCTGGTACAACTGAGGAAGTATTACAAAAAGGAGCGGGGCATTTGGAAGGTTCCTCCTTGCCAGTTGGTGGAGAAAGTACTCATACTGTGATTACGGCGCATCGTGGTCTTCCTAATGCTTCGCTATTTACCAATCTCGATTATTTAAAAGTCGGGGATCAATTCTACATTCATAATATAGCTGAGGTCTTGGCTTATGAGGTGGACCAGATTTTAGTTGTTGAACCGAATAATTTTGATCCTGTTATAGTTCAAAACGGAAAAGACTATGCAACCTTGCTAACCTGTACTCCTTATATGATTAACAGCCATCGTTTGTTGGTACGTGGACATCGCGTTCCTTATGAGCCGAAAGTTGCCATCAAGCAAAAACCGGCATTCTTTTTGGATATGCTAACGCTATCCTACTTGGTAGCCCTATTAATCATAGTAGTGATTGTTATTATCCTCTATCTTCTCCGTAGGAAGAAGTATCAGAAGGTGGAAATGAAATGATGAAAAGAATAGGATATATTTTCATGTTGGTTGGTTTGTTGCTTCCTTTAGTGTTACTGACCAATATGTCAGTGCAGGAGTTTCAAGTTTTCCAACAGTATCGGTCTTATCGTAGGAATTCTAAATTCTTTTCGACAGAGCAACTCGAGGAAATTAAGGCTTATGGGGAACAGGTTAGTGGTGGTGACTTACCCACAGTTGATCCCTTTGCAGAGAAAAATGATTCAAATAGTACCGATGTGTTGTCTTCTGAATTAATGGAAGGGGCAATTGGTTATTTGAGTATTCCAAAAATTGAAATTCGACAACCTATTTATGTTGGGGCAACCAGTGAACATTTAAATGATGGAGTTGCTTCTGTTATAGGAACAGCTTTACCTATAGGTGGAATAGGTCGACGAAGTGTCATTGCCGGTCACCGTAGTTGGTACAATGATCTCAGATTTTTCCGACTGTCAGAGTTGAGAGAAGGTGATAAGATTTTTATTGAGGTTGGCGGGAGGACGCTGACGTATTTGGTAAAAAATACAGAAGTGATAAAAGCAACAGATTGGCAAAAGTTATTACCTGTTGAGGGTCAGGATATGGTAACCTTGTTGACATGTGATCCACTAGTTCCTCCTTTTGATTATCGCTTGTTAGTCAATGCTTATCGCGAATCAGATGTAATAGAGGAAGCTGATGAAGTGAGCCAGACCAGTCAACGTGAAATAAAGCAGTTTCAGCAATATTCATTCAGTCTTGTATTTTACCTGACGATGTTTGGTTGGGTCTTGTTGCTTTATATCCTTTACCGTTTTATTAGAATCTGTATTTGGTAGGATGAAGGGCGTTTTTGGTCAAAAGAGGGTTGAAACAAAGATAGGCTTCCTCCTAGTGAGTATGAATTTATACTCTTCGAAAATCAAAAGCAGACGTTGTTAACTTGATTTGATGAACTTCAGTTCTATCTGCATCTGCGTCGCCTAGTCTGATTTTGATTTTCATTGAGTATTAACGAAAGTTGGTTAAGAAATTAGTCCAAAATAATGGGAATAAAAGAAAAACACAGACAGCTTAGCTGGATTTCATCAAAATCAGCTTGAGTCTATCTGTGTTTTTTTATTGAGTGCAAAAGGGTATTGGTATAGTGACAAGTCGTACGAACGCCTCTTTATACTCTTCGAAAACCAAAATTATCCGTTGTCAAGAGCCTTGATGAGTGAAAAGCTCCAGTGGAGGTTTTCAGCCTGTTACCTTGAAATAGGATAGTAACAGAGTTCTATCTTCGACTTCGTTTCCTAGGCTGCTTTTGATTTTCATTGAGTATTAAGAGGTTCGTGACGAGTCAAAAGCAATGAGGCTTGAACAAGGGCTAGTTTTTGCTCAGTCTCGTCTATTTTAATGTTCTTTTTTCTTAGTCCATGCGCCGACAAAACCAATCAAAGTGAGGCCAAGCAGACTAAGCATAGAGGTAGCTTCTCCTGTTGCAGGGAGTGTCTTGGTGCTCGCTTGTGAATGTGGACTAGCCAATTTATGTTGTGGAGCAGGAGCTGGTGGATTTACCGCTGGAAGAGTAATTCGTTGACCAGATTCGAGTACAATATCTTGACCTGTATTACCTTGATCTGACTGCTGTTCATCTGGAGTCACTACTTTAGGTTCAGTATAGACGAATTTGAACTCACCGAACCCTTCGCTGGCAGTTGAAGCCTGTAGGTAGATAATACCTTCTTGGTCAGCAACTAGAGCTTTCGCACGATCTGCTGTCAAGAAGCGGAGGTCGAGTCCCTTGATGCTATCTGTAAAGGTCCAGTTATTGTCTGCTGTAGGGTTGATAACTTTCTCAGCGATAATATAATTGATGATGGCTTGGCGGTTTTCCAGGTTCAATAAGCGGTTGATAGAAGCTTCGCGAACCCCAGGGAAAGTACCGTTTGCACGGTAGTTGTTGGTCACAACGATGAATTCTTGATCAGCTGTCACATCTCGTCCATTGTATTGCAGATTCCGAACTCTGCTGGCAGTTTCGTTGACTACCTTACCATCACGATCGTATTTATTTGGTTGCGTAATATCGTACTGATAGGTTACTCCATCAATAACGTCAAAATTGTAAGTGCGGAAATCTGTGTTGACTAGATTTTGTGGCTCTGTTGAGCTAGGGTCAACTTGCTTGAATTGACCTGCGGACATTTCCAACCATTCTTTGAGTTGGGCACCGTTGACTTTCAAGATGGCTACAACGTTGTCGTAGAGGTAAAGGTCTGCTACGTTCTTGATGGCGATTGGGCCAGCAGGAATGTCTGTATAGGCTGAAGCATCGCCTCGAGTACCAGCCTTAAATGGTGCAGCCGCAGATAGGATTGGTAGATTAGCTTCTGGAGTCCCCACCAACTGTTGTTTTGCATACCAAATCTGTGCATTGTTAACAATCTGTACAGAAGGATCATCTTGAACAAGGGCAAAGAAGCTGTTGATTGGAGCAGTTGTTTCACCGACTTGTTGACGAACATATTTGATGGTTTCGTTATGGGCTTCTTTAGCAAGGTCGATGATGCGACCATCTGCTACAGATGATTTTGTATCGATTTTACGAATAGCCGCTTTGCTAGAAGTAGCTGTCCATTTGCCATCTTTAAAGACTAGATTAAGGTCAATCACACCGAGGTGATCACCGTATTTTCCAGCCATGGTGACAGGAGTGCCGTTGATTTTACCATTTGTATCATCCACGCCAGAGTATTTAGCGTAGAAGTTTGGTTTTTCGGCAGTTCCTGGGAATTCTGCGTGGGAGTGACCTGTGATAACCGCATCAACTCCTTTTAGGCTGGCGATTTGGTAACCGACATTTTCCTCGCCGACTTCATATTGGTCATCGCCGATACCTGAGTGGGAAAGGACCAGAACGATGTCTGCTCCATTTTCTCGCATGGTTGGGATAATATCGCGAACGGCTTCAACTGCATCACGGACAATCACTTTTCCTTCTAGATAAGCTTTGTCCCAGTTGAGAATTTGAGGGGGAACAATCCCTGTAACACCGACATTTAGTGTAACCTTTTTACCCTCGGTGTCTGTGAACGTCTTTTTCACAATGGTATAAGGGGTGTAGAGAAAGTCTTTCGTAGTCGGATCGAGGACATTGGCATTGACTAGAGGCATGTTGGCTGTACGAATTACTTTTTCGAGGTAGGCAAGACCGTAGTTAAATTCGTGGTTGCCAAGTGTGCCGACATCAAATCCCAAAGTCTCTAAGGCGGCGTACATAGGATGTTGTTCGCCTTCTTCAATAGGATCAACGATAGACTTGTAATTTCCAAGAGGAGTACCTTGAATAGTGTCTCCATTATCTACCAATACAACATTTGGATTTTCTTTTTTTGCCTCTTCGATAAGAACAGCTGTTTTTGCCAGACCAAGCGTTTCCACTGGTTTATCTTGGTAATAGTCATAGTTGACCAAGTTTGTATGGAGGTCAGTTGTTGCGAGAATGCGAACATCAACAGTTTGTCCTTCAACAGGCTGACTAGTTTCAGTTGCAGCAGGAGTGACCGTGCGTGCCTCTGAAGCAGTTGCGGCAGTTGTCTCGCTCGTAGGATCACTGGTTTCAGCTGTCTCAGAAGAGCTTGGATTTTCAGCTTCGGTAGTGGCTGGAGCAGGAGATTCTGTACTATCAGCTTTCTCTGTGGTGTCAGTTTCAACTGGTACAGCCTGCCTTGCTTCTGTTGAAGAAGCTGGAGTTGTGTTGAGAAGCTCTTCGGCTTGAGCTAATTTTGGATTGCTTGCAGCTAAGAGAGCTAGTGTGAGTGCTACGGCACACTTACTGAAACGAAAATTCATAAGAATCCTCCATTTTCTTTTTTATAATAATCTTCTACAATCATTATACAGCTAAGAAATATAAAATTCAAGACTAATTCTGAACGTTTTATTGAAAAATAAGTGAAAATAGTAAGAAAAACAATGAAAAAAGGAACGTTCGTTGAATCTGAGTCTGGGTTAGATTGTTTGTAATTAGTAGTCTTATGTTAGATTCCTTTTTCTTTTTTCGTGAAAATGGTAGAATAGTAGGAAATATAAGAGGAAGAGTAGAGATATGAAAGAAATTAACTACACTGGGGAGGAAGTGGTTGCCTTGACAGCCACCTATTTACCGGAAGAAGATGTTATATTTGTCAAGAAAGCTTTAGATTTTGCGACAGAGGCACACAAGTCCCAATTTCGTAAATCGGGCGAGCCCTATATTGTACACCCGATCCAGGTAGCAGGTATTTTAGCAGGACTCAAGCTGGATGCTGTGACGGTTGCCTGTGGTTTCTTACATGATGTGGTTGAAGATACGGATGTAACCTTGGATGATATGGAGGCTGAATTTGGTCCAGAGGTTCGCCATATTGTCGGCGGTGTTACCAAACTGGGTAAGGTTGAGTATAAGTCTCATGAGGAGCAGTTGGCTGAAAACCACCGAAATATGCTGATTGCTATGTCTCAAGATATGCGGGTAATTCTGGTCAAATTAGCCGACCGTTTGCACAACATGCGGACTCTTAAGCACTTACGCAAGGACAAGCAGGAACGTATTTCACGTGAAACAATGGAAATCTATGCACCGCTTGCCCACCGTCTAGGTATTTCTTCTATCAAGTGGGAATTGGAAGACATGTCTTTCCGCTATCTCAATGAGATTGAATTCTACAAGATTACGCGCATGATGAATGAGAAGCGCCGTGAACGGGAAGAGTTGGTCAATGAAGTTGTTGATAAGCTAAGAGAGTATACCGAGGAGCGCCATCTACATGGTCAGATTTACGGTAGACCCAAGCACATTTACTCTATCTATCGCAAAATGCACGATAAGAAAAAGCGGTTTGATCAACTCTATGACTTGATTGCCATTCGTTGTATCATGGATACTCCGAGCGATGTCTATGCTATGTTAGGGTATATTCATGAATTGTGGAAACCTATGCCAGGTCGCTTCAAGGACTACATTGCCAACCAAAAAGCTAACGGCTACCAGTCTATTCATACCACGGTTTACGGACCGAGAGGTCCAATCGAGTTCCAAATTCGGACCATGGAAATGCATCAGGTGGCGGAATACGGGGTGGCAGCTCACTGGGCTTACAAGCGTGGTGGCAAGGCAACTGCCAGTGAAAAAGAGTTGCGCTGGATTAACAACCTGATTGAACTCCAAGAAGGAGCTGGGGATGCGCAAACCTTTGTAAATTCTGTCAAGGACGATATTTTTACAGAGCGTATTTACGTTTTCACGCCAGATGGTGCGGTGCGTGAATTGCCTAAGGACTCCGTACCGATTGACTTCGCCTATGAAATTCATACCAAGGTCGGCGAGCGGGCGACAGGTGCCAAGGTCAACGGCCGTATGGTGCCTCTGACGACCAAGCTTAAGACAGGCGATCAGGTGGAAATCATCACCTCAGCCAACTCTTTCGGTCCAAGTCGTGACTGGGTCAACTTGGTTAAAACTCACAAGGCTCGCAATAAAATCAAGCAGTTCTTCAAGAATCAGGACAAGGAATTGTCTGTTTCAAAAGGGCGTGAGATGCTTCAGAACCTACTCCAAGAAAATGGTTACGTTCCCAACCAATACCTGGACCGTCGCCACATGGATGAGGTCCTGCAAAAGACCAGCTATAAGACCGACGAATCCCTTTTTGCGGCAGTTGGTTTTGGAGAAGTTTCTGCCATATCAATCTTTAACCGTCTGACAGAAAAAGAGCGTCGCGAAGCTGAGCGGGCTAAGGCCAAAGCTGTCGCGGATGAATTGGTCAACGGTGGCGAAGTCAAACACGACAACAAAGATAGTCTGAAAATCCGTCACGAAGGTGGTGTGGTCATTGAAGGGGCGTCAGGCTTGCTGATACGGATTGCCAAATGTTGTAATCCAGTACCTGGCGATGAAATTGTCGGCTACATCACCAAGGGGCGTGGGGTAGCTGTTCACCGTGTAGACTGTATGAATCTCAAGAGCCAAGAAAACTACGATGTCCGCCTGATTGATGTGGACTGGGAGGATGAGAATTCGACCAAGGAATATATGGCAAACATTGACATCTACGGTCTCAACCGCTCAGGTCTTCTCAACGATGTTCTCAAGGTTTTGACCAATGCCAGCAAGAACATTTCTTCGGTCAATGCCCAGCCAACAAAGGATATGAAGTTTGCGACCATCCATGTTTCCTTTGGTATTTCCAACCTGGCAACCTTGACCAGTCTGGTGGACAAGATCAAGTCGGTGCCAGAAGTTTACTCAGTGAAAAGGACCAACGGATAAGATGAAAATTGTATTACAACGTGTATCACAGGCCAGTGTGACCATCGACGGAAGTATCCATGGGCAAATTGAACAAGGGCTCTTGCTCCTAGTCGGTGTGGGACCAGATGACAGCCAGGAAGACCTGGACTATGCTGTTCGAAAAATCGTCAATATGCGGATTTTTTCAGATGAGGCAGGCAAGATGAACAAGTCCGTTCAAGATGTGGCGGGCAAGATTTTATCTATTTCCCAATTTACCCTTTTTGCGGACACCAAAAAAGGCAATCGCCCTGCCTTTACAGGAGCGGCAGCTCCTGCCCTAGCCAGCCAACTCTATGATGCTTTTAACCAAGCCTTGTCAGCCTTTGTGCCTGTTGAAGTGGGTATTTTTGGGGCGGATATGGCGGTTAGCCTGGTCAATGATGGGCCGGTGACCATTGTTTTGGATACGAAAAATAAGTAAAATTTTCGGCAGTGGTATGTACTCTATTTATGTATTTTGATATACTAATGTTAAAAAAATAGGTATGGAGGCTGCTATGAAAAAATTGCTCACAAATCATTTCTTTTATTTGACGACTGCGTTTCTTTTGATTTTAGTGATTTACTTTAGTGGAATAGATAAACGTTGGATTATTTTGGCAAGTTTTCTTTATTTCATTCCATCACAGATTTTGTACCGTCGCCGCCTAAAAGAGCGACTCCAAGAAAACCAGCCCAAGTAGGCTGGTTTTTTCGACAGTATTGGTTATTTGAAAACAATGTGCTATAATAATATTGTCACAAAGTGGTAGTTTATGCTTTGAAGTTAGGATGAGGTGAGCGAGAATATGAGAAAAATTTTTCAAGACCTTAATCAAGAGTATCTGGAAACCAGAAGTTCAGTTGGAGAAGATTGGCTGGAGTGGATTATCCAGAGAAAGATGACCTGGGGCATGCGGTGGGGGTTGGTAGGGATTCTCATGTTTGTCTTGCAGCCTTTAACTTATAACCCTCACTTTCTATTGGGCTGTTTTTATATAGGGTTCCTACTTTGGTTAGTGTATGTATGTGGGCAACTATTTTTTGCAGCCAGATCTATTTTCCGTAATTTGAAAAAGAGGTAACTATTTATTTTAGAAGAAAAAAATCGCTCAGCTTGTTTAAGCTGGGCGATTGCTTTTTTCGATGAATAATTGTTGAGCGATGGCTGTTGGGACGGCGAGCTCTTTGTCCTTGTACTGGATGGTGATGGTTTGGGCAAAGTGGTCGAAGTCTGTGACAGTTAGTAAATCGCCGACAGCTAATTCATGTTGTTCCAAGTACTGAAGGAGTTGATAGAAGTCATGGATACGGACAAGCTGGTAGTTCCCTGTCTCAGTTAGCTGTGATAGCCGTGTCTGGTAGCGTTCGATGAGCGGTTGTCCTGCTTGAGGAATGCTTCCCCCGTGAGGACAAGTTTGAGGCTGTTCCAGTAGCAGGTCTAGGCGATTGATAAAGTGATCTGAAACGGTGTGTTCTAAAATCTCAGCCTCTTCATGTACTTCTTCTGGAGAGTAGCCAAGTTGCTCAACTAAGAATACCTCAATCAAGCGGTGTTTGCGATAGAGGCTGGCTACCATTTCAAGGGCAGTTTGGCTGAGGAGATAACCTGCCTTGGCATCCTTAGAAATGAGCTCTTCGGCTACCATTTTTTTGAGCATTTCGGAAACGGCTGGTGCGGAGAAGGCCATCTTCTCTGCAATGAGTTTATTGGTAATTTTTTGGTCTAATTGACCCAGTTCATAAATACATTTTAGGTAATCTTCTTTGTTTGGTGTCATGAGAACTCGCTTTCTACTGAAACTATTATATCAAAAAATTTAAAAATCAGTTGACAAAATGAATTTTTTAGATTAATCTAATTATAAAGTTAGGTATGCTTAATAAAAATAAAAGGAGAACCTATATGAAGAAAATATTGTTCAGTTTTGCTCTGCTATTGTCCCTAATAGGACTAGGAGCTTGTCGTCCATCGCAGACCACAGAAGGCTCTAGTAAGCCAAGAGTGGCTGTGACTACTTCCTTCCTCAATGACATGGTCTATCAGTTGGCAGGCGATGAGGTGGAACGTGATTTGCTGATTCCAGCAGGAGAAGACCCTCATTTGTACGTAGCCAAATCTAGTGATTTATCAAAATTACAAAAGGCTGACCTTGTTCTCTACCACGGTTTGCACTTTGAAGGTAAAATGGTTGAAGCTTTGGAGAAGACCGGAGTAGCTGTTTCTAAAAACTTTAATGCAAAAGACTTGAATACGATGGATGAGGATGGAGAAGAGATTGTCGATCCGCACTTCTGGTTTTCAATTCCCTTGTACAAGTCAGCTGTAGCTGTAGCTTCAGAGGAACTACAAAAACTCTTACCTGCTAAAGCTGAGATGATTCAGAAAAATACAGAAAAATACCAAGCGCAGCTGGATGATTTGCATGCCTGGGTAGAAAAAGAATTAAGTGTGATTCCAAAAGAAAGTCGCTATTTGGTAACACCGCATGATGCCTTTAATTACTTTGCTGCTAGTTATGACTTCACTCTCTATGCTCCTCAAGGCGTGAGCACCGACTCAGAAGTGGCTAACAGTGACATGATTGAGACAGTTAACCTAATCATCGACCACAATATCAAGGCTATCTTTACAGAGTCTACAACTAATCCAGAACGCATGAAGAAATTGCAAGAGGCAGTAAAAGCCAAAGGCGGTCAGGTTGAAGTTGTTACAGGCGAAGGTAAGGAGTTGTTCTCAGATTCCTTGGCACCAGAAGGCGAGGAAGGGGATACCTTTATCGACATGTACAAACATAATGTTACATTGATGGTTAAATATCTGAAATAGTACAGGTCGAACGGACTTGCTATTCAATGAAGACTAGAGAAATTGCCGAAGGTAGAGTTGATAGGTACCAATATGAGGGACAATCAATTGTTTTGAGCACAAGCAGTATAGGACTCTTTCTATAGGAGGTAGCAACGCTTGGGGGAGGATAGGCGTTAGTAGCAAATCTGAGGTCCTTGACTAGAAATACTGTTTGTAGACCTCGGTGCTGTTGGTTCACAGCTGGACTTTATATATCAGTAGTCTGTGCGTGAATAGGGATTTCAAATGAGTAGTAAAAAGGACTCGGTCTAGGTCGAGTTCTTTCCGTTTTTGGACCATTTTTAACAGAATTATAAACATACAATTGAAAGAAGCATTGGTGCTCTGCGAAAATCAAATTCATGTACTGATGTGTTGAAATGAGCGATGTATAGGGTTTGCCAGCAATTTGTTGGTACGTATCTTAATCTTATCGACTTTCTCAGCTTGGTAGGTTGGTCTGATTTTGATTTTCATTGAGTATGAATGAGGTATATCATTTTTAAAAATAGGAGGAAATATGTCAGCAATCATTGAATTAAAAGATGTCAATTTAGCATATACAGCCAGCCAGACCATGGCTTTAGAAGATGTCAATTTGGTGATTCCCAGAGGGAGTCGGACGGCTATTGTTGGACCGAATGGTGCTGGGAAGTCCAGTCTATTCAAGGTCATTTTGGGGTTGGAAAAACCTGACACAGGGCAGGTTCGCTTGCTTGGTCAGGAGGCAGGTCTAGAGAGATTGATTGCTCAAAAAGTAGCCTATATTCCTCAATCCAGTCAAGTAAACTGGCAATTTCCTGCAACAGTCTTTGAAATTGTTCTGATGGGACGCTTTGCTCATAGTAAGGGAATGTTTAGAAGACCGACTAAGGCTGATAGACAGATTGTTGAGCAGGCTCTAGAGCGGTTAAAAATTGCGGATTTACGCCATCGTCAGATTGATCAGCTTTCAGGTGGGCAGCGTCAGCGGGTATTTTTAGCGAGAGCCCTGGCACAGGAAGCAGAATTGTACCTTATGGATGAGCCTCTGGCAGGGATTGATCAGGCAACAGAAATCATGATCATGGATATGCTCAAGGAGTTCCAATGTGAAGGGAAAACTTCCATTGTCATTCATCATGACTTAACGACGCTGGATGCCTACTTTGATCACCTTGTCTGGCTTCATAAGCATGTGATTGATTCTGGTCCGATGGATGAGACTTTGACAAGTGAGAATTATCAGGCGACCTACGGTATAGGAAATGGGCTGTTTCTAGGAAATGCCAAAGGAGGCAGTCATGTTTGAGGTTTTCAAAGAATATTCTTTCTGGACAGTTGCTTTGGGGACCGTTAGCCTAGCTGTGGCAGCCAGTACTATCGGAAGTATATCTGTTCTTACTAGACAGAGTTTGCTTGGGGATGCTCTTGGGCATGCTTCTTATCCTGGAGTGCTTGTCTCTTTCATGATTTTTCAGTCGCGACATCCTCTCTACTTGCTGTTAGGAGCAGTGTTGTCAGGCTACCTTTCTTATGCACTTGTCCATTGGCTGCGTCGAAAAGGTGGTCACAGTCTAGTCAATGCCCTTTCATTGGTGTCTGCTTCTTTCTTTGGTTTGGGAATGGTCTTGAAAAATGCTATTCAGGGAAATGAAGCCTTTGCAGGGGCTTCCCAAGCTGGATTGCAAACCTATCTATTTGGACAGGCAGCCTTTATTCAGCTGGATGATGTGATACTCATCGGACTCATTTCCCTATTGGCTTTGGTATTGTTTGCTTTCTTTTATCAAGACTATAAGCTGTATCTGTTTGATCAAACTTTTGCAAGGGTTATTGGTGTTCGTGTAAAGTACTTACAGCAGTTGACGATGTTTTTAATGATTTGTCTAATTGCAGTAGGATTAAAGTTAGTCGGGGCTATTTTGATGAGTAGTTTTTTGATTGCGCCAGCTGTCTTTGGCTTAATGCTGGGAAAATCATATCACAAGAGTCTGTTACTGGCAGGAATCGTTGCAATTGGGTCGGCTTTTGTAGGGACCTGGATTAGCTCTAGTGTATCTGGCTTGTCGACCGGACCGACTATTATCGTCTGTCTGACAGGTCTGACCCTGTCTGCATTTGTGTATGTTACCTATGTCAGAAAGGAGAATGGTCGTGTTTGAAGTATTACTCATTTTGATGGTTATTGCTAGTTCTTGTGGCTTGCTCGGCTCGATACTGGTTGTAAAAAATCAATCGATGCTGGCAGATGCGCTATCGCATTCTGTCTTGCTTGGGATTGTTCTGGGATTTTTTATTAGTCACAGTTTGGATTCGCCGTTGCTAATAGTTGGTGCTAGTCTGTTTGGGTTATTATCGGTTCTTGCCATTGACCGTCTGCATAGTCGAAAGATAGCGCATGATGCCGCAACAGGTCTAGTTTTTTCTTTCTTTTTTGCGGTGGCGGTTTTGCTTATTTCTCTTTTTGCTCGCAATGTTCACTTGGATGTGGATCTGGTTTTGCAGGGGGAAGTACTTTTTGCTCCTCTCCATCGTATGGATGTTCTAGCCTGGTCACTCCCTGTTAGTCTGGTCAAGTCGAGTTTGGCTTGGTTGGTTATCGTTCTATTTTTTGCTTGGGCTTACCATCGTTTACAAGTGTACCTATTTGACAGCAACCATGCTCGTTTGTCTGGCTTACGAACAAGGATGTTAGAAATGGTTATTTTGATTCTAGTTTCTTTAACTACTGTTCTGGCCTTTGAAGCGATTGGCTCGATGACTGTTATTGTTTTCTTGGTGGCACCAAGTATGGCTGCCCTACATTGGGTCAAATCCTTTTGGCAATTGCTTATTTTCGGGCAAGGTATCGCTATTCTAACGGTTGTGCTTGGTTTTTTAGTGGCCAATCAACTGGATTTAACCATGTCAGGAACCTGTGCCGTTATCAGCCTTCTTGTGGTTTGCTCGAGTATTATTTTAAAAAATACTTGGTCACGGTCATCTGATAAGTGAAATTGTCAGAATTTTTTGTTATTATAGTCATTAAGAAAGCCAAAGGAGAAAATCAATGACACGTTTACAAGATGATTTTTACGAATACGTCAATGGTGAATGGGCAAAAACAGCCGTGATTCCAGATGACAAGCCAAGAACAGGTGGTTTCTCAGACCTGGCGGACGAGATTGAAAAGCTCATGATTGACACGACCAATGCTTGGTTGGCGGGAGAAAACGTCCCAGAAGATAGCGTTTTGCAAAACTTTGTGGCCTTTCACAAACAAGTAGCCGACTATGCAACCCGTGACCGTTTGGGAGCAGAACCAGCACAAGCCTTAATTGCAGAGTACAAGGCTCTCAACTCTTTCGAAGAATTTACCAGCAAGCTGGCAGAATATGAGTTGGCAGGCAAGCCAAACCTCATGCCTTTTGGTGTGGCACCTGACTTTATGGATGCCCAAACCAATGTTCTGTGGGCTTATGGCATAGCGACCATCTTACCAGATACGACCTACTATGAAGAAGGTCATGAAAAAGGAGCAGAATTACTCAAGACTTGGCGGGAGTGTCAGGAGACTCTCTTGCCTAAATTTGGCTTTAGCGATGAGGAAATTGCAGAGCTCTTGGACAAGGTTTTGGCCTTGGATGCAATTGTTGCTAAGTATGTTCTGTCCAATGAAGAGGGGTCAGAGTATGCCAAACTCTATCATCCTTACCAATGGGAAGACTTTGCAGCCTTGGCACCAAACTTGCCACTGACTGCTTTCTTTGAGGAGATTTTAGGACAGGTGCCAGACAAGATTATCGTGCCTGAGGAGCGTTTCTGGCAGGCAGCCGATGAGATTTACAGTCCTGAAAACTGGGACTTGCTCAAGGCTGGCTTGATTTTTGCGGCGGCTCGTTCTTATACTTCTTTCTTATCGGACGAGATTCGGATTTTGGACGGGGCCTATGCTCGTGCTCTTTCTGGTACGCCACAGGCTCAGAATACGGAAAAGGCAGCCTACAACTTGGCTCAAGGTTTCTTCAGTCAGGCCTTGGGGCTTTGGTATGCAGGGGAGAAATTCTCACCAGAGGCTAAGGCAGATGTGGAAGCCAAGGTTGCCAAGATGATTGAGGTGTACAAGTCTCGTTTGGAAACGGCAGGCTGGTTGGCTCAGGAAACGCGTGACAAGGCCATTGTCAAACTCAATGTTATTAAGCCTTACATTGGTTACCCAGATGCCTTGCCAGAGCGTTATTATAAGAAGATTGTTGACCCAAGCAAGTCCTTGGTGGAAAATGCTGTTGAATTGATTAAGGTGGATATTCGCTATACTTGGAGCAAGTGGAACAAGCCTGTGGATATTAAGGAATGGGGTATGCCAGCCCACATGGTC
Organism: Streptococcus sp. 2018WUSS126; assembly: GCF_044427425.1. Taxonomy (NCBI): domain Bacteria; kingdom Bacillati; phylum Bacillota; class Bacilli; order Lactobacillales; family Streptococcaceae; genus Streptococcus; species Streptococcus sp. 2018WUSS126. The sequence goes on from NZ_JAOTGB010000012.1 coordinate 77,741, forward strand.
AACGCCTACTATAACCCACAGAAAAACTTGATTGTCTTCCCGGCGGCGATTTTGCAGGCGCCTTTCTACTCGCTGGAGCAGTCTTCATCAGCTAACTATGGTGGAATCGGTGCGGTTATTGCCCACGAGATTTCCCATGCCTTTGACTCAAACGGTGCTTCCTTTGATGAGCATGGTAGCCTTAATAACTGGTGGACAGAGGAAGACTATGCAGCCTTTGAAGCTCGTACTCAGCAGGTCATTGACCAGTTTGAGGGTCAGGATTCTTACGGTGCCAAAATCAATGGTAAGTTGACCGTGTCAGAAAACATTGCCGACCTTGGTGGGATTGCTGCAGCCTTAGAAGCAGCCAAGTCAGAGGAAGACTTCTCCGCAGAGGAATTCTTCACTAACTTTGCTCGCATCTGGCGAATGAAGGCTCGTCCTGAGTACATGCAGATGTTAGCTAGTGTCGATGTCCATGCACCAGGTCACCTACGCACCAACATCCAGTTGCCAAACTTCGATGAATTCCATGAAACCTTTGGCGTTCAAGAAGGCGACGGCATGTGGCGTGCTAAAGAAGACCGTGTGATTATTTGGTAAAAATGGGAAAACAGCGGTAAATTCTCAAAGTAAGTTCTAGTTCCTGTCCTTCCAGAAGTTACTTTGAGAAAACTGCATAACACCAACAGAATTTAGTCTCAGACTAAGTTCTGTTTTTGCCTAAAGCTGCAGATTCAAGGAATTTTTAGGGTTGAAAATGTTGAAAAAAAGAGTACACTAAAGTTACTGGC
>NZ_JAOTGB010000013.1:0-71042 GCF_044427425.1 Streptococcus sp. 2018WUSS126
GCCAGTAACTTTAGTGTACTCTTTTTTTCAACATTTTCAACCCTAAAAATTCCTTGAATCTGCAGCTTTAGGCAAAAACAGAACTTAGTCTGAGACTAAATTCTGTTGGTGTTATGCAGTTTTCTCAGAGTAACTTCTGGAAGGACGGGAACTAGAACTTACTTTGAGAATTTACCGTTTAAAAAATATTTAATTTTTATAAAATTAAGTATTGACTTTATCAAAATAAAGTGTAAAATAATATTAAACAAATATTTAATCTATGTTTAAGGAGATGTTTATGAAAAAACTAGTCAACAATAAATTATTTCTATCTAGCTTTGTGGCAGACTTGATTTCCAACTTTGGAGATACGCTTTACTATCTAGCTTTGATGAACTATGTCCTGTTTCTACCAGATACCAAGTTTGCCTTGGCTATGATTACGGCTTCTGAAACTTTGCCGATTTTGGCAGGTCTCTTTATCGGGATTTGGGCAGATAAGACGAAAAATAAATTGGATACCATTCTTGCAACCCTGCTGGTTCGTGTCGGCCTGTATGCCCTTGTTGGCTTCCTAATGGGATTTGCCCCAGCCCTCTGGATTGTAGCAGTCGTATGTGTCATCAATTTCCTGTCTGATTTGGCAGGTCAATATGAAAATGGTCTTTATCTGCCTGTCAGCCTGCGGGTTGTGGCAGCAGAGGATCGCGAAACAGCCATGGCCTTCAAAATGACAGTCAAATCGCTCTTGCAAATTGCCTTTCAAGCCAGCGGAGCCATCCTGATTGGTTTTATGTCCTATCAACAACTTGCCTTCTTAAACGCTGGGACCTTCTTGGCTAGTCTTGCTATTATGCTAGTGATTCGTCCTGCTATCGCTAAACTATTGAAGGAAAATCCAATCCAGCAGGCCGAGCAAGTAGAAACTGAAGCTGGGATTATCAAGGGAATGCGTCAAAGTATAAAAGAATCTTATAAGGTTATCCAAAATATTCCTGTACTAAAGGCTTCTATCATTACCATTGCCAGCTTGAATGCGATTTTTACCGCCCTCTCACCATTAGCGATTCTTAATATGAAGGAGTTTCCAGATTTTGTTATCGCCAATGCGGGGACAACGGTGGCTTTGATTTCCATTCTCTTCTCAGTTGGGAGCATTCTTGGTTCCAGTCTAGGGATGGCTCTTTTCAAAAATGTTAGCTTGGTCAACCTCCTCAAGTTTTCGACTCTTATGCCTGTTTTACTTTTCCTAGGATTCTTTCTCCACAATATCTATGTGGTATTGACAGTTCTTTTTGTGACGGCTATGACTTTGGGCGTTTTTAATCCGAAAATGAATGCCTTGGTCTTAAATGAATTGCCAGAAGATAAATTGGCAACAGTTGGAGGGGGAATTGATAGTTTTTGCCAGATTGGTATGGTAGCTGGTCAAGCCTTGGTAGCTCTGCTGGTGACTGTGCTTTCTGCGACAAGTATTTCTCTCATCTTCCTCTTGCTTTCTGTAGGGTTGTTGGGCTATACTGTTCTTACAGGGATTAAGCCTGTAAAGTCATTAGTGAATACTTAGAAAGAAAACTATGAAATTAGATTACCGAGATTATAGAAGCGAGATTGTTGAAAAGTTTTTTATTCCTTTAATTGTCACGGAACGTGAGGAACCGATTGAGGCGGATTTTTCACAGAAAGAAAAAGACATTCTCAAAGATGCTTTGGAAATTCGAGATGAAATAGAGGAAAAACTGGCCGATTTTCGTCAGGAAGTCAACGAGGTCTTTGTTTGGGGGCATATCTTTAACATTTTGCATAGTCTTTATTTCTATCTCTTGAATGATGGGCAGGATCCAAAGACGGTTGAAGAAGCCTGTCAAATGATTGTAAAGCTGTCTCAAGAAGAAGTAGAAGAGACCATGCGGACCATGTTGGCATCAGAAAATGAAGGTCATCGCGAGAAGGACCTCAGCCTCATGGAACTTTTGGAAAAAATGGATAAAAAGCCAGCAGATAAGTGGTACTGGTCACTGGCTATTCGCAATCCTTTGGAAACTGTTGAGCGGTCTGTCCATCTCTTGGATAAGATGCTTCCAATCTATCAACCTTATTTTGAGCAGGCAAGAGCGGAGCGTGAAGCCTTTGCGCAAGAGTTTGATATTGAAAAACTCTATCGAGAATCCAAGCAGTTAGCCATGACCAGCCTGGATACTCTGGGTGTGGAAAATGCCCCATTCTTCGTCCTCAGTCCTTGGAATTATTGGTTTGCCTATTACGGCAATGAGCAGTTTGACACTATGAAAGTCGCTCTTTTGGCTTCCTGTCGAATTGATCAGATTATGCTGTCAAATGACGAGCTGGATCTGGATGATTTGACAACGGTTCTCAAGGTTATCAGCGATAGTACGCGTTATCAGGTCTTGGTGGAGTTGACCAAGCCCCATGCCAAGAGCAAGGATATTGCAGAACGTCTGGCTATTACAGGGGCAGCGGTATCCTTCCACACCCAAAAGCTGATTAACGGCGACCTGCTTCTCTTTAATGCCAAAGACAAGAATGTCAAATACAGTGTCAATCGGGATTTACTCCAACAGGTGATTGATAAGTTGAAAGAGGATTTTGATTTGTAAAAAAGCCTTGTAAGTTAGATCTTACAAGGTTCTTTTGTGCTTATACTCTTCGAAAATCAAAATCAGACGTTGTTGACTTGATTTGATGAACTTCAGATCTATCCGCATCTTACGGTCACGAACCAAGTTCGTCTAATTTCCGACCTCCAACAGTCTATTCCCAGACTGTTGGAGCTAGTCTGTTTTTGATTTTCATTGAGTATTAATGATTAACCAGCTGAGCAGTTGGCAAGTGATGATGGTGATAAGGAAGACTAACCAACCTTGCTGTATTTTGGTCAGGGCACTAGTTTCTAGGAAGAAAAAGCTGATTTCGACTGGGATAACATGGATAAAATAATAATAGCTGGCGTATTCTTTGAGAAATTGGAATTTTTTTTGGCGGAAGAGGTCTGTGGTCAGGGTCCAGGCGACTAGATAGGCTGTGAATGGAATCAGGCTAAATAGAAAGTTCTTATCGTAGCCCTGATTGAGATAGATGATTGTAGCCTCAACAGTTAAAAGAGCTATGCAGACAAGTAGTTTGTTTTTTTTGTCTGTATTGGAAAATGGGTTGATTGAGTTTGTCGGCTAGATAAAAGCCTGTCAGGACAAAAATCGGTGCGTAGAAGAGGCCGTTGCGGCTGGTGAAAAAGAAGGTTTTGTAGCTGTCAAATGCGGTCAGGAAAATCGATTCTGCCAGTTAGGAGGAGTAGGTTTCGACTGAGCCTAGAAGATATAGAAGGCAGGCTAGACAAGCTGTGATGCGCCAGCCCCATTTCTCCAAGGAAAAATGAACGAGGACAAGACCTAGCAAGAAGGCGGGCATGTACCAGAGTTGGTAGCTGGTGCCGGTGTAGGTTAGTCCGACTAGGAGTGCGAGGGGATAGTAGGGGAAGGGGATTTCTTGGAGTGTTAGGTAGATGAGGTAGAAGGGGAGGTAGAGGATGGACCAGGTCAGGTATTGCTTGCTGTAGCGGATCAGGTATTGTTTGGAGAGGCTAGGGTAGTTGCGTCGGAGGAAGAAGCTGGCTGTGACCATGAAGTAGGGAACGACTATGCGGCTAAAGATGGATTTTTGGATAAAGTGGAGCTGGTCTGCTTCAAATAGTCTGCGACAATGGAGGGCGATGACTAAAATAGCTCCGATGAACTGGATGAGGGAGAGCAGGGATGTATTGAGTGGTTTTGTCTTATTTTGCATGTTAATATTTTTCTTTTTTCTTTCATTTTATCGAAATCTGATGAATATGTAAATGTTTGCAAAAAGATGTGGAGAGGTGCTGGCTGAAACTTAGTTGACAAGAGAAGTCCAGTGGAAAATATGGTATAATGTTAGGACGGAGTAAATGTAAACCATCTATTTCGTTTAAGTTAGAAAGGAGCATATAGATGAAAGATTTACATGCAAAATTATTGGCTGATTTTGGGATTGATTTTTCGGATTTGAATTTATTAGAAACGGCTTTTACCCATACTTCTTATGCCAATGAGCATCGCCTTCTAAAAATTTCACATAATGAGCGCTTGGAATTTTTAGGAGACGCTGTTCTCCAGTTGATGATTTCCAAATATCTCTATCAAAAATATCCTGATAGACCCGAAGGTGAGATGTCCAAGTTGCGTTCGACCTTTGTACGTGAGGAGTCTTTGGCTGGTTTTTCACGTGCTTGTGGTTTTGATCGGTTTCTTCGTCTTGGTAAGGGGGAAGAGAAGTCTGGAGGGCGAAATCGCGATACTATTTTAGGAGATGCTTTCGAGGCGTTCTTAGGAGCTCTGCTATTGGACAAGGGTGAAAAGACCGTGGAGGAATTTATCCATAAGGTCATGATTCCTCGCTTGGAAAAAGGAAACTTTGAGCGCGTGACCGACTATAAGACTGCTTTGCAGGAAATTTTGCAGGTCAATGGTGAGATTGCTATTTCGTATCAAGTAATAGCTGAGTCTGGTCCTGCCCATGATAAGACCTTTGAAGTGGAGGTATCTGCTGATCAGCGTGTGATTGGTCGTGGTCGTGGTCGCTCTAAGAAATTAGCTGAACAAGCCGCCGCCAAAAATGCTGTGGAGGCTAGAGGATAGGTATGTATCTAAAATCAATTGAAATGCAGGGCTTTAAGTCCTTTGCGGATAAGACCAAAGTCGTCTTTGACCGTGGAGTGACTGCTGTTGTAGGGCCGAATGGTTCTGGTAAGTCCAATATTACAGAAAGTCTACGTTGGGCCTTGGGAGAGTCGTCTGCTAAAAGCCTACGTGGAGGTAAGATGCCCGATGTTATCTTTGCAGGAACGGAAAGCCGTAAGGCTCTTAACTATGCCTCGGTAGTGGTGACCTTGGATAATTCTAGCGGATTTATCGCGGATAAGGCTAAGGAAATTAAGGTTGAACGCCACATTTATCGATCTGGTGATAGTGAGTACCTGATTGATGGGAAAAAGGTTCGCTTACGGGATATTCATGACCTTTTCATGGATACTGGCTTGGGTCGGGATTCTTTCTCTATTATTTCTCAAGGGCGGGTTGAGGCCATTTTTAATTCCAAACCTGAGGAACGCCGTGCAATTTTTGAAGAGGCGGCAGGGGTCTTAAAATACAAGACTCGTAAGAAAGAAACAGAAAGTAAGCTGGCTCAGGCTCAAGGGAATTTGGACCGCTTGGATGATATTATCTATGAACTGGATAATCAGGTCAAGCCATTGGAGAAACAGGCACAAACTGCTAAGAAATTTCTAGAATTAGATGGTCAACGTAAGGAATTATACTTAGATGTTTTGGTGGCTCAGTTGTCGCTTGGTAAGGAAAAGTTATCGGAAAAAGAAGCCGAACTAGAGTCTGTCAAAACTGAATTGACTAGCTACTACAAACAGCGTTCTGAGCTGGAGCAAGAAAATCAGAACTTGAAAGAGAAGCGCCACCGCCTGTCAGAACAATTGGAGCGTGAACAGGCAGTTCTGTTGGATTTGACCAAGTTAATCAGTGATTTAGAGCGAAAAATTGAGGTCCATAAACTGGAATCTAGTCAAAACGAATCAAGTCGTCAAGAAGCGCAGGCGCGTTTGGAAAACTTGTTGACTAGACGAGAGCAGTTGACAGAACAGATTGAGCAAAAGCAAGAAACACTTGCGCAATTAGATAGTTCCTTGTCTAGCTTGAAAGAAGATATTGCTGCGGTAGACAAAGAAATTTCCTACTTTTCAGAAGATCCTGATCAGGTTTTAGATCATCTGCGTGAACAGTATGTTGCTCTGATGCAGGAAGAGGCAGAAGCTTCAAACCGTCTGACCAAGATTCAGCAGGATATTGCCAATCAAATCAGTCTTTCTGAGAGTAAATCTGAAGATTTGGCACGCCTGCAGACGGAAAAACAAACAGCTCAAGAAGTACTTGATAAGAGTCGGAAAAGTTTAGAAGAAGCTGATCACGTTTTACGCCAGTTACTTGAGAGCTATCAGACCCAAAAAACAGAATTAGATCAAGCCCAGACTGCTTATCAGGCTGAGCAAGGTCGCTTGTTTGATTTGCTGGATCAGTTGAAAGGCAAACAGGCTCGCCAATCTAGTTTAGAAGCTATCTTGAAAAATCACTCCAATTTCTACGCGGGGGTTAAGGCTGTCTTACAGGCGGCACCAAGCTTAGGAGGAATTATTGGGGCAGTCAGTGAACAACTGACCTTCGATACTCGCTACCAGACAGCCCTGGAAATTGCTCTTGGTGGTGCTAGTCAAAACGTCATTGTTGAAGATGAAGCGACTGCTAAACGAGCTATCGCATTTTTGAAAGAAAAACGGCAAGGGCGGGCAACCTTCTTACCTCTGACAACTATCAAACCACGTCAGCTTTCGGGACAGCAAGTCTCCTTACTAGAATCTTCCGATGGATTTTTGGGGCTTGCAAGTGAATTGGTGACTTATCAGCCAAATTTAGATGCGATTTTCCAAAATTTGCTAGGCACTATCGCGATTTTTGATACCATTGACCATGCCAATCAGGCAGCGCGGGCAACCAAGTTTCAAGTGCGTATGGTGACCATGGATGGAGCGGAAATCCGTCCTGGTGGAGCCTTTGCTGGTGGTAGCAATCGAAATAACAGCACGACCTTTATCAAACCAGAACTCGATGCTCTTTTAGGAGAAATAGCAGAGCTGTCCAGCCAGTTGCAGGAGCAAGAAAGCTTGGTTGCAGCTAAGAAAACTAGCTTAGACCAGACCAGAGAAGCCTTGGAAACGATTAAGGCTGAGGGGGAAGAAGCTAGATTGAACCAGCAGAGCGCAAGGATTCATCAGGATCAGGCAGAAAATAGACTGGCTCAGCTATCAGCCCAGTATGACCTGCAAATGAGTCAGGTTAGTCCGACCATTTTGACTGAGCTAGAAGAGGCTGCTGCTAAGGAAGAAGTAAATGTCCAAGCCTTGAATGAGAAAAAACTAGCCTTGGATCAACAAATCAATCAAGTCCGTGATAATCGCGACAGTATTCAAGAAAGCTTGCAGAAACTACAGACTCAGAAGAGTCAACTAACTTTGGAACAGGCTGAACTCACTAGCCAACTTCGTTTTGAACAGACAGATCTGAGACGCTTGCAAGAAGAAAAAGTGGTTGCAGATAAGGAAATTTCTCTTTTAGAGGATATGATTGACCAGAAGTTAGAAGCTCTTGAAGATACTAGTATTGAGATTCTTGAAGAACAATTGCAGGCCGCATCTGATAAGCAAAACCAGACCAATCAGATTCTAATTCGCTTAAAGTTTGAATTGGAAGATATTGATGGGCAGTTTGAAGACTTGGAAGAAAGATTGCAACAAGCTCGGACTAAGAATGATGATTTGATTCGTAAGCAGGCTAAGTTAGAGGCAGATTGTGAGCAAGCGGGCGATAAATTACGGACTTTACTTGGTAATTTGACTGAGCATTTTAAATTGAGTTTTGAAGCTGCCCAGTCTCAGGCCAAGAAAGTTGAGAATCTTGCAGTTGCTGAACAAAGCCTCAAAGATCTAGAAAGAGCTATTCGTGCTTTGGGGCCAGTCAATTTGGATGCTATTGAGCAGTATGATGAGGTTAATAATCGCCTTACCTTCCTCAATGAGCAACGGACAGATATTTTGTCGGCACGTGATTTACTACTAGATACTATCCATGAGATGGATGATGAAGTCAAAGAGCGCTTCAAGGTTACTTTTGAAGCTATTCGTGAAAGCTTTAAGCAGACATTCAAACAAATGTTTGGCGGTGGTTCAGCGGATTTGATTTTGACAGAAGGTGACCTATTGACTGCGGGTGTGGAGATTTCAGTTCAGCCTCCGGGTAAGAAAATTCAATCTCTCAATCTTATGTCAGGTGGCGAAAAAGCCCTTTCGGCCCTCGCTCTGCTATTTTCCATTATCCGTGTTAAGACCATTCCTTTTGTAATTCTCGATGAGGTGGAGGCAGCCTTGGATGAGGCGAATGTCAAACGTTTTGGTGACTACCTCAACCGTTTTGATAAGGAGAGTCAGTTTATCGTCGTGACCCACCGTAAAGGGACCATGGCGGCAGCGGATGCCATGTATGGGGTGACCATGCAGGAATCTGGCGTGTCCAAGATTGTTTCCGTTAAGCTGAAAGATGTGGAGAAATTATGATTAACAAAATTTACGCCAGTGATATGGATGGTACCTTTTTACGAGAAGACCATAGTTTTGATAAGGACCGGTTTCGTCGTATACTGAATCAGTTTAAAGAAAAAGGTTATTTATTTGTGGCAGCAAGTGGGCGATCTATGCAAAGCCTGAAACTTGTTTTTGAAGATTTTGTAGATGAAATCGGTTTTGTGGCAGAAAATGGTTCAATCGTTGAATATCAGGGGCAGACTATCTTTATGGATGATCCAATTAGTCCTGAAATCTATCTGCCGATTATCGCGGGTATTGATGCAGGTCCCTTTGGTAGCAGTCGGTCCATGGTGCTGTCTGGTCTCGAAAACTTTTATTTATTAAAAAATGCTGAGTCTCAGTTTTTAGAAGCGATGACGAATTATTACGCACATTTTCGATTGGTAGACACATTTGAAGAAGTTGGAGAAGAGATTATAAAAATCAATGCCAAATTTTCTCCTGAGGAAATGGACGATGCCAGACGATGGTTAAATGATACATTTGAAGGTGTAACGGCCATGACAACTGGTTTTGACAATATTGATATAATTCCAAATGGTTCAAATAAATCAGTTGGATTGAGTCATCTCTGTGCTCATTTTGGAATTGCCCGTCAGGATGTAGTGGTATTTGGTGATAATCAAAATGATTTGGATATGTTTGACTTTGCAGGTCTGGCTCTTGCGACAGAAAATGCAAGAGAGGAGGTGAAAGCTCGGGCGGATTTGATGATTGGTCATTGCAATGATGGAGCAGTATTAGCCTATTTAGAGGAGGAAGTAAATGGCAATTAAGTTGATTGCATTAGATTTAGATGGAACGCTTCTGACATCAGATAAACGGATTTCAGAAGCTAATAAAAAGGCCTTGCAGGCAGCGCGTGAGCGTGGAGTTTATGTAGTTCTGACAACAGGGCGTCCTTTACAAGCTATCGGTACTTTTCTAGAAGAACTAGATCTGCTAGGGGAGAATCAATATTCGATTACATTTAACGGTGGTCTAGTCCAGGAAAATACAGGTCGGGTTTTGGATAAGGTTGGCTTCACTATTGAAGATGTGCGCACCATCCGTCGTGTGACAAATGATTTGGACCTGCCTCTGGATGTTCTCTATGGTGGTGATGTCTATTCGCTACCATCAGCTCATGAATCACTTTATCTAACTTGTAATCCATTGCTTAATAAAATTGTGGCAAGTGATGAGGAAATGCCAGAAGATTTTGTCTACAATAAGGCAGTCTCAGCAGTAGATGCAGCATTTCTAGATGGACAAATTCCAAAAATTCCTGCAGAACTTCACGAGCGCTTCGAGATTTTCAAATCGCGTGATATCTTGCTCGAATGGAGTCCAAAAGGTGCCCACAAGGCAAATGGTTTGGCTAAGTTGATTGGACATCTGGGGATTGATCAGTCAGAAGTTATGGCCTGTGGCGATGAAGGAAATGATCTTTCCATGATTGAATGGGCTGGTCTGGGAGTTGCCATGGCTAATGCAACTGATGAGATCAAGTCTGCGGCCAACCTTGTCCTGCCAAAAACCAATGATGAAGATGGCATTGCTTGGGCCATCGAGCACTATGTATTGAATGAGGACTAGTATGGGATTATTTGATCGATTATTTGGACAAGAAAAACAAGAGGAGCAAGTCGCTCTTGTTGAAGAAGTGGAAAGGGAGCAGTCGGCTTCTAGCGAAGATACTGTAACTATTGAGGTTGAGTCAGCTAGTCAAGAAATGGAAGAGATCCAGTCTGAAGTAGTAGAGTCTGAATTGACTGCCGAGCAAGAAGCTCAGAAACAACGGACCTTAGACATGATGGCTCAATATTATGCAGCCAAAGAAGCCGCTGCGGCTCGAGTGAAGGAAGCGCAGGAACAAGGCTTTGACCCTGCTATTCAAACCAAGGTCAAGGAAGAGCCTGTTGAGGAAGTTGTTCCAGTAGAGCAAGAAAGTGAGCAGGACAAGTACCAGCGGACCTTGAAAAAGACCCGTACAGGCTTTGGGGCAAGGCTCAACGAATTCTTTGCCAATTTCCGTTCGGTTGATGAAGAATTTTTCGAAGAGTTGGAAGAAATGCTGATTTTGTCAGACGTAGGTGTGCAGGTTGCTTCTACTCTGACAGAGGAGCTCCGCTATGAAGCCAAGCTACAAAATGCCAAGAAGACAGATGAACTCCGTCGTGTTATCATCGAAAAATTGGTGGATATTTACGAAAAAGATGGTCAATTCAGCGAGCAGATCAATTTCCAGGATGATTTGACGGTCATGCTCTTTGTCGGTGTCAACGGCGTTGGGAAGACGACCTCTATCGGTAAGTTGGCCTACAAATACAAGCAGGCTGGTAAGAAGGTCATGTTGGTCGCAGCGGACACCTTCCGTGCGGGTGCGGTAGCCCAGCTGGTCGAGTGGGGGCGCCGTGTCGATGTGCCTGTGGTCACAGGACCTGAAAAATCAGACCCAGCCAGCGTGGTCTTTGATGGGGTAAAACGTGCCGTGGCAGAAGGCGTGGATATTCTCATGATTGACACAGCAGGTCGTTTGCAAAATAAAGAAAACCTCATGGCAGAGCTGGAAAAAATCGTTCGCATCATTAAACGGACTCTGCCTGATGCACCGCATGAAACCCTCTTAGCATTGGATGCTTCCACAGGTCAAAATGCCCTCAGTCAAGCCAAGGAATTTGCAAAAATTACCCCATTGACAGGCTTGGTCTTGACCAAACTGGACGGTACAGCAAAAGGTGGTGTCGTCCTTGCCATCCGTCAGGAACTGGATATTCCAGTCAAGCTGATTGGTTTCGGTGAGAAAATTGATGACATCGGAGAATTCAAATCCGAAGAGTTCATGCGTGGGCTCTTGGAAGGATTGGTATAGAAAAAAAGTCGTTAGTTCAATGAACTAGCGACTTTTGTGTTTTCATTTTTTCCGCAATAATGCTTCTATCCATTCGGGTGCGTAGGCAGAAGTACAGCCTTTTGGTACTTTCATGTCCACATAGACAGCTAAATCCTGACCGATTGCAAGGCCTTGTTCTAGATAGTCGGGATAGGCAACGGCAATCTCCACCAAGCACTGGTTCATGGTCCATTGGACAAGCGGTTCTGCATTCTGTAAATGCTGGCGAATATGGTCTAGAGTTTCTTCAATTTCTTGGTTTGAGGTCGTTTTCTTCTCAAAGTATTTGGCGCGAAGGAACCAACCAAGTCGCTGAAAAATAGCTTGGTCTTGGATGAGTAAGTATTCTTCCCAGTCTTTGCTATCCTTGCGTTTGCTAAGAATGATGGAAGCCAGCTTATCGAGGACGTTGACCGAAACTTGTTCATTGAGGCAAGTTTCTAAAGCAGTAGAAGTCAGCTGGTCAGGTTTTGTTTTGACAATTTGAATAGCTAAATATTGTGCCTCAAGGACACCTGTTTGCCAGAGTGGAGCAAACAAGTCCAGTCGATTTTTATAGGCCTTGGCGATAGCAGAAATAGCTCCCATCGGAACGCCGTAGTAGGGCTTAGTTTCGCCAATTTTTTCATAACGCTTGAGGGTGCCAGCATGGCTGGCTGCTTCAAGTTGGGTGAGAATAGTGTTTAATTCAGTCATAAATATCTCCGAAAAAAACTGGATTGCTCCAGTTTTCATATTTTTATTTCAACAAACCACGTTCACGATACCAGACGTCTGGAGTCCAAACCCACTTGCAACCGTAGCTTTCTAGCAAATCAAAGGCAGCCTCAGGTCCCATAGTTCCAGCTGGATAGGTGTGGAGTGGGACTTGGTTGCTTGCCCACAAATCAACAATGCGGTCAATCAAGCTCCAGCTTGCTTTAACTTCTTCCCAATGGCTAAAGTTAGTAGAATCACCATTTAGGACATCGAAAAATAGTTTTTCGTAGGCTTCAGGTGAATTTCCAAGAGCAGTTGCATTGTGGCGGAAGTTGAGTTTGGCAGGAGTAAGTGCAAAGTGAGAACCAACTTCCTTACCGTTGATAGAGAGCATGAAGCCTTCAGTTGGTTGGATGAAAATGGTCAAGACATTGGCCTCAGAAGGTTGACCAAAAATATCTTCCGCATGCTTGAAGGTGATGGTCACGCGTGTGCCCTTTTCTGTCAGGCGTTTACCTGTACGGAAGAAGAAAGGGACATCACGGAAACGGTCAGTATCAACGAAGAAGACACCTCCTGCAAAGGTTTCTGTCTGAGAAGCTTCGGCAATATTTGGTTCATCCAAGTAGCTAACGTAGTCTTTTCCGTCGATGGAACCTGCTGCATATTGACCACGGATAAAGTTGCGTTTGAGGTCCTCATCAGAAGGCTGACGAAGGTGTTGGAAGACCTTGATTTTTTCAGCGCGGACATCTTCCTCCTTAAAGCTGGCTGGCTTATCCATTGCTAGAAGGGAAAGAACTTGAAGGGCATGGTTTTGCACCATGTCTTTTAAGGCGCCAGAATGATCGTAGTAGCCCCCACGATCCTCAACACCAATCGCTTCAGCAAATGTAATTTGGACGTTATCAATGTAATCGCGGTTCCAAATATGCTCAAAAATGATATTGGCAAAGCGAACCGCAAAGATATTTTGCACCATTTCCTTGCCTAGGTAATGGTCGATACGATAGATTTGGTCTTCATTGAAGGCTGCTGCCAATTCATCATTGAGTTTGGTAGCTGTAGCAAGGCTAGTTCCGAAAGGTTTTTCAATAATCAAGCGTTCAAAACCTTGTCCATCAACGATTTGCTCAGATTTGAGGTGTTTGGCAATGGTTCCGAAAAATTCAGGTGCCATAGAGAGGAAGAAGACCTTGTTGTGCTGGGTATCGTATTTTTCACACAAGTCGTCCTGTAATTTACGAAGAGCTACATAATGTTCCGTGTCATTGACATCGTGGCTTTGGTAGTAGAAATGACTAGCAAATTCATGAGCTTGACGTGGTGTGTCAGGCAGATCACCCAGTGATTCAATGACGGTTTGCTCAAAAAATTCCTTGGTCCAGGGTCTGCGAGCTGTACCAATGACTGCAAAGTTTTCCTTGATGTGCCCAGCCTTATAGAGGCGGAATAAAGATGGGTAAAGTTTGCGTTTGGCAAGGTCGCCACTAGCACCAAAAATTGTAAACAATACATGTGATGACATAATTTCATTCCTATCTGTTGAGTATAGACACTATTATAGCATAAATTGTCAGAAAATTCACTTTTTGAATTGGAATTATTAGAAAACACGGTAAACATACGGGGAATCTGGCTGTTCAATCTGAACCATCGATTGCAATTCAAGTGTTGGGAGATTTTGTTTCAACGATGTGTGGTAGGAAATCTTGATTGTTCCTCTGGCTTTTACCCAAGTATTGTTAGTAAATTCTGTGGTAGCCCCCGTAGAGAGTAAGCCATATACCCCAGAATCAGCGATGCAGTGAATAATACCAAAGCGGAAAAGGAAAAATTGCTGGCTATTGTCAGGGTCATTGTAGACAAATCCAATCATTTCAATCGTTTTTCCTGAAAATTCCGTAGGATAGTCGTAGATTGCTTCCATCACTTCCATATAGTTTTCATTAGTAACGATAATGGTTTCTTCAGCCAAGTATTTATCAGCAATTTCACGCATCTGGTTTTGATAGGCAGATTTCGTAAAATAAATAGAAGTATCAGGCTTGAGATACTGAACAGTCGTCCCTTCTTGGTTTTGTGTGTTAGCATCGTTTTCTGCTGCTAGTGGGAAATGATAGCCCTTGGCAGCAACAGTTGTTGAATCCAGGCTTACCGTGGGAAAGAGCCAGGCTATAGCAAGAGGAATGAGCAATAGTCCAATGCTTGATAGTTTGGCAATTTTGCTTTTTAAATGGCTATGTATTCGAATTTCTTTTACCCAGACATACAATTGTACGATGGCAAGTATGAAAGATAAAACCATGGATAGATAGGCTAGATAGCTATAGTGCAGATTGATGTATTGGTCTAATTTTCCAGAGACATAAAGATACATGGTCATTTCAAAGTAACCTGCAAGAATTAAAAAACGAATCATACTACACCTCCAAGTATCAGACTATATCCCAAAATAACGAGAGTAATAGTAATGATAAAACCGGCTATAAATTTCCCCTTGAAATAATGTTTCATCATGAGCAAGTTTTTAACATCCACCATGGGTCCGATAACTAAGAAAGCCATTACTGGGGCAAATCCGAAGCTGGATAGTAGTGATGCACCAATAAAGGCATCGGCTTCAGAACATAGGGAAAGAAGAAAGGCCAGCAACATCATCAGTAAAATAGCTGTTAATGGACTGTGACCGATGGTAGTCAGGACAGCAGTTGGAATATAGACTTGTACGAGACTTGCAAAGAGACAACCAAAGACTAGGTAACGTCCCGTATCAAAAAATTCATCAATAGCATGAATAAGTGCGAAGCCAACTTTTTGCCAGCTGGTTTTATCTGAATAATCATGCTGGTGATGGTCAAACTTGCTTTCTTTAAGAATTGGTCCTTTTATGAAAAAACCAAGAATGATTCCCAATACTAGGGATACAATGATGGCTCCTAGGGCTCTATAGAAGGCAAAAAGTAAGGAATTGCCAAAAGCAGTAAAGGTTGCAAAAAGGACGATGGGATTAATCACAGGAGCCGTTACTAAAAAGGGAACAGCAGTATAACTAGGTACTTTTTTCTCTAATAGCCGATTGACAATAGGGACAATACCACATTCGCAAGACGGAAAAATGAAGCCGATAAAGGTTCCAAATAGAATGGCAAGAAACTTGTTCTTGGGAAGGAGTTTATGGACTTTTTCAGGGGTGATAAACACATCAATAAAGCCAGAAATCAATGCTCCAATCAACACAAAGGGCAAGGCTTCAATCATGATAGACAAGAAAATAGCCCCTGCCTGTAGGACGGAGGTAGGTAATTGATCAAGACCGAACATATTATTTTTTATCCTGATTCAAGTTGTTTTTCTCGGAATTTTCTTTTGATTTTGGATCAGGATACTCAATTTCTTCCAGTTTTTCAAATGAAGCAAATTCTTCCAGCATCTTTTCTAAATCATCTTGTCGTTTATAGGTTACAGCCATGGGGCACCTCCAAAAATTTTATATACACATTATACATTTTTTACTAAAAATTATCTAAAGGAATCTGTTTTTATTGAAGCGCAAATATAGTTCGCACCTTCAAATCATGATATAATATTCTTATGAAAACAAGAATATCAGAATTAGTTAGCGTGCTCAATCAATACGCTAAAGAGTATTATCAATTGGACAAACCTAGCGTATCAGATGCAGAATATGATACGCTTTATCGTGAATTAGTAGAACTGGAAACAGCTCATCCAGAACTGATTTTACCAGATAGTCCTACCCATCGAGTCGGGGGAAAGGTGCTAGAGGGATTTGAAAAATATAGTCATGTTTATCCTCTTTTTAGTTTGCAGGATGCCTTTTCTCGTGAAGAATTAGAAGCTTTTGACCAGCGAGTTCGCAAGGAATTTCCTCAAGCAACTTATATCTGTGAATTGAAGATTGATGGTCTATCTATTTCCCTGACCTATGAAGCGGGAAATTTAGTCGTGGGTGCTACACGTGGTGACGGTAGTGTCGGTGAAAATATCACAGAAAATCTCAAACGAGTGGCTGATATTCCTTTAACCCTACCCGAAGCTGTGGACATCACTGTCCGAGGTGAGTGTTATATGCCAAAGGCTTCCTTTGACCGTGTTAACAAACAGCGTCAGGAGGCTGGTGAAGCTGAATTTGCTAATCCGCGTAACGCAGCGGCAGGAACTCTTCGCCAATTAGACACAGGTGTCGTGGCCCAGCGTGGACTTGCAACATTCCTTTACCAAGAGGCTAGTCCATCTGAAGCGACTAGTCAGTCCGATGTGCTTCGCAAGTTAGATGCTCTGGGATTTGTGACCAACCACGAATATTGCTTGGCGGAGTCGATTGATGACACGTGGGATTTTATTGAAAAAATAGCAGAGCGTAGAGATGATTTACCCTATGAGATAGATGGTGTTGTCATCAAGGTAAATGATTTAGCTATACAAGAAGAACTAGGATTTACAGTAAAAGCGCCACGATGGGCAGTAGCTTACAAGTTTCCAGCTGAGGAAAAAGAAGCAGAAATCTTATCGGTTGATTGGACTGTTGGCCGGACAGGTGTTGTGACACCAACTGCCAACCTTAGTCCTGTTCAACTGGCAGGAACGACTGTCAGTCGAGCGACCTTGCACAACGTAGACTATATCGCCGAAAAAGATATTCGTATTGGCGATACGGTCATTGTTTATAAGGCGGGAGATATTATTCCAGCAGTTCTGAAAGTGGTGGATAAATATCGAAAAGAGCAAGAAATCATGCCTATTCCTAGTCATTGTCCGTCTTGTCAGAGCGACCTACAACACTATGAGGATGAAGTTGCCCTCCGCTGTATCAACCCTATTTGTCCTAGTCAGCTGATGAGTAAGTTGGAACATTTTGCAAGTCGGGATGCCATGAACATTGCGGGACTGGGTAGTTCAATCGTTGAAAAACTCTTTGGAGCAGGTTTGGTACACGATGTTGCTGATATTTATAAATTAACTGTTGATGACCTATTGACCTTGGAAGGTTTCAAAGAAAAATCGGCTGACAAGCTCTATCAAGCCATTCAAACTTCTAAGAGCAACTCAGCAGAACGCCTCCTGTTTGGACTAGGAATTCGCCATGTCGGCAGTAAGGCAAGTAAGATTTTAGTAGAAAAATTTGGCGATTTAGAAACCTTAGCATTTGCTGAACAAGAAGCAATTGCTTCGCTAGAAGGTCTTGGTCAGGTTATTGCTAAGTCCTTGACAACTTTTTTTGCTAGTGAAGGTGCGCAGCAACTTTTAGCTGAACTTAAGGAAGCTAAGGTAAACTTGACCTATCTCGGACAAGTAGTAGATGAAAATGCTGCGCTATCGGGTATGACAGTTGTACTGACTGGTAAATTGGAGCGAATGAAACGAAACGAAGCCAAAGCCAAATTAGAAGCTTTAGGGGCAAATGTAGCAGGATCAGTTTCTAAAAAAACTAATCTTGTGGTTGCTGGAACAGATGCTGGTAGTAAATTGACCAAAGCACAGGAACTAGGTATCGAAATAAAAGATGAGGCTTGGTTGGAGAGCTTGTAAAGGTAAAACGATGGAAGAAAGAAAACGTGCTAGACTAATATATAATCCGACCTCAGGTCAAGAAATCATGAAGAAAAATGTAGCCGAAGTATTGGAAATTTTGGAAGGTTACGGTTATGAAACTTCAGCTTTCCAAACAACTGCTGAGAAAGACTCTGCAAAAAATGAGGCTACACGTGCGGCACTTGCAGGCTTTGACTTGATTATTGCGGCTGGTGGAGATGGAACGATTAATGAAGTCGTCAATGGAATTGCTCCGCTTGAAAAACGTCCGCAGATGGCCATCATACCGACTGGCACCACCAATGACTATGCGCGTGCATTAAAAGTGCCCAGGGGAAATCCTGTAGAAGCAGCTAAGGTTATTGGTAAGCAGCAGACCATTTTAATGGATATTGGTTTAGCCAAAAATCAAAAAAATGGTTTTTATCAAGAACATTATTTTATCAACATTGCTGCGGCAGGTACACTTACGGAATTGACCTACAGTGTTCCAAGTCAACTTAAGACCATGTTTGGCTATTTGGCCTATGTGGTAAAAGGAGCAGAACTCCTGCCACAAGTACAATTTACACCTGTTCGTGTAGAGCATGACGAGGGCGTGTTTGAAGGCTCGGTTTCAATGATTTTTGTTGCCTTAACCAATTCAATTGGAGGGTTTGAACAGATCGTTCCAGATGCTAAGTTAGATGATGGTAATTTTACCTTATTGATGGTTAAAACAGGGAATTTATTTGAAATTCTGCATCTGATTCGTCAAGTCTTAGACGGTGGCAAACACATTGATAGTGATCTAGTTGAATACATAAAAACCAAGAGCCTATCCATCGAAAATCTGAACCCAGATAACCGTCTACTGCTCAATTTAGATGGAGAGTTTGGTGGGGAAGCCCCTGTACGTCTGTACAACCTATCAAACCATATAGAGTTTTTCGCAGATACAGATCTGGTTTCTGACCATGCAATCACTCTTGATACTGATCAGATGAATCGAGAAGATATGGCCAAACGATTCATTGAAGAAACAGACCATATCGATGAAGCTATTAAATAGGAAGAAAAGATGAAACAGTCTTTTCTTTTTATTTTGTAAAAATGAATTAAACGCTTACAATGGCGGTATTTTCTTGACAAATAGATGTTTTAGGAGTATCCTTACATGGTATTAAATTTTAAAAGGAGAATTCGTTATGAGTTTAGGCGCATTGGCCCTTGGATTGGCCTGTCTTGGTGTAAGTATCGGTGAGGGACTGTTGGTGGCTTCATACCTTAGTTCGACTGCACGTCAACCAGAAATGCAAAGTAAATTGATGGCTGGTGTATTTTTGGGTGTTGCCTTTATCGAGGGAACTTTCTTCGTAACCTTGGCTATGACATTTGTCTTGAATTAGTAGAAAATAGAGAAATAGAAAAGGGGGGAACCTCCATTGGAAGAACATTTAAGTCCAACCCTTACCCTTGGTCCCGTAACCTTTGACCTGACCATGGTATTGGTTTCTGTCATTACCATTTCCATTATTTTCTTACTTGTTTTTTGGGCTAGTCGTCGGATGGAGCTCAAGCCAAAAGGGAAACAGAATGTTTTGGAGTACGTTTACGAATTGACCATCAATTTTACAAAAGGGAATCTTGGCGATGCGGAAGCAAAGCGGTATTCCTTGTTCTTCTTTACAGTCTTTACTTTTCTTTTGGTTGCCAATAATCTAGGTTTGATGACCAAATTGGAAACAGCAGAAGGACATAATTTGTGGACTTCTCCAACGGCCAATATGGCTTACGATTTCGGTTTGGCAACAATTGCAACAATATTTTGTCATGTTGAAGGTATTCGTCGTCGCGGTTTCAAGGCGTACCTCAAATCTTTTGTGACACCCTGGGCTATGGCTCCAATGAACATTTTGGAAGAAGTGACCAACCTTGTGTCGCTTGCTCTTCGTCTGTACGGTAATATTTATGCTGGTGAAGTGCTTGTCTCTCTTCTTCTACAATTATCTCAACAAAGTGCACTTGCATATCCAATTGCCTTTGCTCTAAACGTTGTTTGGACAGCATTTTCTGTATTCATTTCATGCTTGCAGGGATATGTATTTATCATGTTGGTATCTATGTACTTAAATAAAAAAATTAGTGGTGAGAGTGAATAGGAAAGGGAAAGACAACTATGGCAACAACTATTACAATGCAATCTAGTACCATTCTTGGAAACTTTATCTTGGTAACAGCCTCATTTGCAATACTTATTATTCTTATTCGTGTTTTTGCATGGGATAAAATTACAGGTATTTTTGAAGAACGTGCCAATAAGATTGCGAACGATATTGATGCTGCAGAAGAAAAACTAACAGCAGCAGCGAACCTTGTTCAACAACGTGAAGATGAGTTGGTACAGGGACGTATTGAAAGTCAAAAGATTATTCAAGACGCGGTTGAACGCGCAAAACTAGAGAAAAAACGTATTCTTGAGCAAGCAGACGTTGAAATTCAAGGATTGAAGCAAAAAGCTCAATTGGAAATTGAAGCTGAAAAACGTGAAGCACAAGAAAACTTGCGTGTTCAAGTTGCTGAATTGGCAGTTGATCTTGCAAGCAAAATTATTTTGGAAGATTTGGACCAACAAGCTCATAGTAACTTGATTGACCGTTATTTGGACAAACTAGGAGACAAGTAGATGAACGCTAGAGAAAATGCCATCGTGCAAAAATATGCTCTATCATTTGTTGAAAAAGTCAGTGATCATGCAGATATTTGGGATATGTATGACCAGATTTCTGACTTGATTTCCATCATTCATGATAGTAAGCTGAATCGACTCTTGCTGTCAGCAACAGTGTCGAGAGAAGAAAAGGCTGACTTTGTAAGGACGGTACGTCAATCTAGTTTCTGGCAAATCAATGACTTGATTGAAGATGTTATTCGTGATGGTCATGCAGACTTGCTTCTTGAAACCCTTGAGCGTGTCCAATTACAAATCAGTAAATTTAAAAATGAATTTGAAGCCCGTGTGGTTTCGGTCTATCCGTTGACAGAAGCTCAAAAAGAGCGTCTCCGTCACTTGGTAGAACAACGATTTTCCTTGCGTGTACGCAATATCACGGAAGAACTTGATCAAAGTCTCCTCGGTGGTTTTATTGTAACGGTTAACCATAAGGTAATCGATGCAAGCGTTCGGACACAGTTGAAGGACGTTAGAAAAAAACTTTAGAAAATAGAAAGTGGTGTTCTTTTGATTAATGCACAAGAAATTAGCGCTTTACTAAAACAACAAATTGAAGGCTTTCAGCCTGACTTTGACTACACAGAGACTGGTGTCGTAACCTATATCGGTGACGGTATCGCCCGTGCGCAAGGTCTTGACAATGCCATGAGTGGAGAGCTTTTGGTATTTGAAAATGGCACCATTGGTATGGCACAAAACTTAGAAACCAACGATGTTGGTATCATTATTCTCGGACAATTTACCGATATTCGTGAAGGGTCAGTTGTTCGTCGTACTGGTAAAATTATGGAAGTACCAGTTGGTTCGGCTTTGATTGGTCGTGTCATCAACCCACTTGGTCAACCTGTGGATGGTCTTGGTGAAATTCGTACTAGTAAGACTCGTCCGATTGAATATCCAGCACCAGGTGTTATGCAACGTAAGTCGGTTAATGAACCGCTTCAAACTGGTCTTAAGGCGATTGACGCTTTGGTTCCGATTGGTCGTGGTCAGCGTGAATTGATTATCGGTGACCGTCAGACAGGGAAGACATCTGTAGCTATTGATGCTATTCTCAACCAAAAAGGCCAAGACATGATTTGTATCTATGTGGCTATCGGTCAGAAAGAGTCAACTGTTCGTACTCAGGTTGAAACGCTTCGTCAATACGGTGCTTTGGATTACACAATCGTAGTAACTGCATCTGCTTCACAACCGTCTCCATTGCTTTTCTTGGCTCCTTATGCTGGTGTTGCAATGGCAGAAGAGTTCATGTACGAAGGCAAACACGTCTTGATTGTTTACGATGATTTGTCAAAACAAGCGGTAGCTTACCGTGAATTGTCCCTTTTGCTTCGTCGTCCTCCGGGTCGTGAAGCCTATCCAGGGGATGTATTCTACTTGCACAGTCGTTTGCTAGAGCGTTCAGCAAAGGTTTCAGATGAATTGGGCGGTGGCTCTATTACAGCTCTACCATTTATCGAAACACAAGCGGGAGATATTTCAGCTTACATCGCTACCAACGTGATTTCAATCACGGATGGACAAATCTTCTTGAAGGACGATTTATTCAACTCTGGTATCCGTCCAGCCATTGATGCGGGTTCTTCTGTATCACGTGTAGGTGGTTCTGCACAGATTAAGGCCATGAAAAAGGTTGCAGGTACCCTTCGTATCGACTTAGCTTCTTATCGTGAATTAGAGGCCTTTACGCAGTTCGGTTCAGATTTGGATGCGGCAACTCAGGCAAAACTCAACCGCGGTCGTCGAACTGTGGAAGTCTTGAAACAGCCATTGCATAAGCCACTTCCAGTTGAAAAACAAGTTTTGATTTTGTATGCTTTGACAAATGGCTATCTTGACTCAGTGCCGATTGATGATATCTTGGCATTTGAAGAAGAGTTGTATGCTTATTTTGATTTGCATTATGATAATCTTTTGGATGTCATTCGTACAACCAAAGATCTACCTGATACAGATGAGTTGAACGCTGCAATTCAAGCTTTCAAAGACCAGTCTGTCTTTAAGTAAAGGAGTGAATAATGGCAGGTTCTCTCAATGAAATCAAGTCAAAAATTGCATCAACTAAGAAAACCAGTCAAATCACCGGTGCCATGCAGATGGTTTCGGCTTCTAAATTAGCCAAATCAGAGCAATTAGCGCAATCCTTTCAGATCTACGCTAGTAAGGTTCGTCAGATTACAACGGATCTCTTGCGTGGAGAATTGATGGCTTCAGATACAAGCAATCCAATGCTGATTCGCCGTCCAGTTCAAAAATCTGGTTATATTGTCATTACCTCTGACAGTGGACTAAAAGGTTCATATAATTCCAGTATTTTGAAGGCTGTGATGGGGATGATTGAACAGGACCATGACTCGAAAGATGAGTATGAGATTATTGCTATTGGTAGTATGGGAGCAGATTTTTTCCGTGCTCGTGGTATCAATCCTGTCTTTGAATTGCGCGGTTTAGCAGATAACCCAAGCTTTGAAGAGGTTCAAAAAATCATTTCTAAGTCTGTTGAGATGTACAAGAATGAACTCTTTGATGAGTTGTATGTTTGTTATAACCACCATGTCAATAGTTTGACCAGTCAGGTGCGTGTACAACAGATGCTTCCTGTAGAAGATTTGGACCACAATGAAGCAGATGGTTATACAGCTACCTTTGAGTTGGAACCAAACCGTGAGGTTATTTTGGAACAACTCTTGACTCAATATGCAGAATCAACTATTTATGGAGCGATTTTGGATGCTAAAACTGCTGAAAATGCAGCAGGTATGACAGCCATGCAGACAGCGACGGATAATGCTAAGAATGTCATTAACGATTTGACAATCCAATACAATAGGGCTCGTCAGGCAGCGATTACTCAGGAAATTACTGAGATTGTAGCTGGTGCCTCAGCCCTTGAGTAATAGAAATAGAGGAAATAGAATGAGTTCAGGCAAAATTACTCAGGTTGTCGGACCAGTTGTAGACGTTGCGTTTGCAGCAGAAGATAAACTTCCTGAGATTAACAACGCACTCGTTGTATATAAAAATGATGATTCCAAACAAAAAGTCGTGCTTGAAGTGGCTTTGGAACTTGGTGATGGCGTTGTACGGACCATTGCCATGGAATCAACGGATGGATTGACACGTGGGATGGAAGTTCTCGATACAGGTCGTCCCATCTCTGTTCCAGTCGGTAAAGAAACGCTGGGTCGTGTCTTCAATGTGTTGGGAGATACCATTGACCTTGAAGAGTCTTTTCCGGCAGATTTTGAACGTGAGCCTATCCATAAGAAAGCGCCAGCTTTTGACGAATTATCTACTTCAAGCGAAATTTTGGAAACAGGGATTAAGGTTATCGACCTCCTAGCACCTTATCTAAAAGGTGGTAAGGTTGGTCTCTTCGGTGGTGCCGGTGTTGGTAAAACCGTTCTTATCCAAGAATTGATTCACAATATTGCCCAAGAACACGGTGGTATCTCTGTGTTTACCGGAGTTGGCGAGCGTACCCGTGAAGGGAACGATCTTTACTGGGAAATGAAAGAATCAGGTGTTATTGAAAAAACGGCCATGGTATTTGGTCAGATGAATGAGCCACCAGGAGCCCGTATGCGTGTTGCTCTTACTGGTTTGACCATTGCGGAATACTTCCGTGATGTGGAAGGGCAGGATGTTCTTCTGTTCATCGACAATATCTTCCGTTTCACTCAGGCTGGTTCAGAAGTGTCTGCCCTCTTGGGCCGTATGCCATCAGCCGTTGGTTATCAGCCAACACTTGCAACTGAGATGGGACAATTGCAGGAGCGTATTACCTCAACCAAGAAGGGTTCAGTTACATCTATTCAGGCTATTTACGTACCTGCGGATGACTATACAGACCCAGCTCCAGCGACAGCTTTCGCTCACTTGGATTCAACAACCAACTTGGAACGTAAGTTGACTCAGCTTGGTATCTACCCTGCGGTGGATCCATTGGCATCATCATCTCGTGCGCTTTCTCCACAAATCGTTGGTGAAGAGCACTATGCAGTGGCTATGGAAGTAAAACGTGTTCTTCAACGTTACCAAGAATTGCAAGATATTATTGCCATTCTCGGTATGGATGAATTGTCAGATGAAGAGAAGACCTTGGTTGGTCGCGCTCGTCGTATCCAATTCTTCCTCTCTCAAAACTTCAATGTTGCGGAGCAATTTACAGGAATGCCGGGTTCTTATGTGCCAGTAGCTGAAACGGTGAAAGGCTTTAAGGAAATCTTGGACGGCAAACACGACCATCTACCAGAAGATGCCTTCCGAAATGTTGGTTCAATTGAGGATGTGGTCGCTAAAGCTGCTAAAATGAAATTCTAGAGGTGGCTTATGGGACAAATGACTGTACAAATCGTAACACCAGACGGTATCAAATATGACCATCATGCAGCATTTGTTTTGGTCAAAACGGTTGATGGTGAGATGGGTGTCTATTCTGGACATGAAGAACTGATTGCAGTTTTGGAAATCGGTGAAATGAAAGTACGTCGTGTTGATGATGAAAACCATGTAGACTGGATTGCGGTCAATGGTGGAATCATTGAAGTCAACAAGGATATTATTACGGTCATTTCTGATTCCGCTGAGCGGGAACGGGATATTGATATTAGTCGTGCGGAACGTGCCAAATTGCGCGCGGAACGTGAATTGGAAGAAGCACAGACTGCTCGTAATATTGATATGGAGATGCGTGCAACAGTCGCCCTCCAACGTGCGATAAATCGTATCCGTGTTGGGAAACATTAATCTATATGGGATTGAACTTGGTTCAGTTCCATTTTTTAATTTCATGGTATAATGGAAACATGGTAATTTCAATTTTACAGTTTTTTAGTCATATATTGTTTATCTATCTGGCTCATCATCTCTTGGTTACAACAGTTGATTGGTCACGGTGGTTGAAGGTAACGGGGGACAATCAGCGTAAAATCAATTTGCTGATTCTCTTTCTGGCAATAGCACTGGGGTACTTGGTCTCGACTTTCTTTTTAGAATTGTTGATGATGGGACGCTCTTTTGCAAATATGTGATTTAAGTAAGAAAAGGATAAGAAATGGATACAATTATTGTTACAGCTAGTAAAAACGGTTTGAAAGGACAGGTTGAGATTGAGGGGGCGAAGAATGCCGTTCTGCCTTTATTGGCAGCAACAGTTCTAGCAAGTCAAGGGCAAACCAAATTGACTCAGGTTCCTATTTTGTCTGATGTCTATACAATGAATAATGTTGTACGTGGTCTGGGAGTTCGTGTGAAATTTGACGAGGAAACAAAGACTATCGATATTGACGCAACAGGTAAACTTGGTAGCGAAACTCCTTATAAGTATGTGAGTCAAATGCGCGCCTCTATTGTTATTCTTGGTCCGATTTTGGCACGCAATGGTTATGCTAAGGTTTCTATGCCAGGAGGTTGTACAATTGGTAGTCGTCCAATAGATTTGCACTTAAAAGGTTTGCAAGCTATGGGGGCTAAAATTAAACAACGAGCTGGTTATATTGAAGCGAGTGCAGAGAACTTGCAGGGAGCTCATATCTATCTTGATTTCCCAAGTGTTGGGGCAACGCAAAATTTGATGATGGCTGCAACTCTGGCGCAGGGCACAACGGTATTGGAAAATGCAGCGCGCGAACCTGAAATTGTTGACTTGGCTATTTTCCTAAACAAAATGGGGGCTAAAGTTAAGGGGGCAGGCACAGAGACGATTACGGTTACTGGTGTAGAAGAATTGACTGGCGCAGAACACCAAGTGGTGCAAGATCGTATCGAAGCGGGTACCTTTATGGTGGCAGCAGCAATGACTGGTGGCGATGTCTTGGTGAAGGATGCTGTCTGGGAGCACAATCGTCCACTCATTTCTAAGATGTTGGAAATGGGAGTTGAGGTGACGGAAGAAGCTGAAGGGATTCGAGTTCGTTCGCAAGTGGATAAGCTTAAACCTGTAACAGTAAAAACCTTGCCACACCCAGGCTTCCCAACAGATATGCAGGCTCAATTTACAGCCCTAATGGCAGTTGCAAAGGGTGAATCTACCATGATTGAAACGGTATTTGAGAATCGTTTCCAGCATTTGGAAGAAATGCGTCGGATGGATTTGCATTCGGAAATTTTACGAGATACAGCTATCATCACGGGAGGACAAGCTCTGCAAGGTGCTCAGGTTATGTCTACTGATTTACGAGCAAGTGCCGCTTTGATTCTGGCTGGTTTGGTTGCTGAAGGTGAGACGATTGTAGGTAAATTAACGCACTTAGACCGAGGTTACTATCGTTTTCATGAGAAATTAGCTGCTTTAGGTGCAACGATTGAACGTGTGAGTGGAGAAGATGAAAATGGATAAGGATAATCTTAGCTATGTTGGTAAAAATTTAATCTTAGTAGCAGTTGTTTTGTTGATTGCTATTTTGGTGTTTATTTTAGGATTAATGGTTGGTTACGGTGTCATAGGAGATGGAGACAATGTATTTGCGGTGTTGTCACCAGCTAAGTGGCAAGAACTAATCGGTAAATTTACAGGAAAGTAGGCTGGACCTGCTTTTTTGATGGAGAGAAAATGGCGAAGAAAAATGTAAAAAAACAAGCAATGAGTCTGCTCAGCTTATTGGCTACGATTGTTGTAGTAGCGGGTGGCTATCTTTTAAGTGATAACAAGAGCAGTAACGCTGCTGAATATTCCTATTATGTCAATCAGTCTAAGGCAAGTGAGAGCACACCTAGTCAGGAACTGGCTAGTTCGGTATTGACAGAAGATGTAAAAAAGCAACTGGGGAATTCGATTGAATGGAATGGTGCTGGAGCATTTATTATTAACGGGAATCAAACGGATTTAGATGCATCGGTTGCCAGTGTTCCTTATGGTGATAATAAGACAAAAACAGTCCAGGGAGAAATGGTTCCAACAGTAGCCAATGCGCTTTTAGCCAAATCTACACGTCAGTATAAGGACCGTGAAGAAACAGGAAATGGTCGAACTTCTTGGACACCTGCGGGTTGGCATCAGATTCATGATTTAACTGGAGAATATGACCATGCAGTGGACCGTGGTCACCTCCTAGGTTATGCTTTGATTGGTGGATTGTCTGGTTTCGATGCTTCAACCAGCAATCCTAAGAATATTGCAGTTCAAACAGCTTGGTCCAACCAAGCTAATGACCAAACTTCAACTGGGCAGAATTATTTTGAAAGTCAGATTCGGCGGGCCTTGGATAAAAATAAGCGTGTCCGCTATCGTGTGACCTTGGTGTATGCTGAGAGTGAAGACCTTGTTCCTGTCGGAAGCCATCTAGAGGCAAAAGCAGCAGATGGTAGCCTAGAGTTCAATGTGTTCGTTCCAAATGTGCAGAGTGGTCTCAGTATCAACTATCATAGTGGGGAAATTGCAGTAAATCAATAAATGGTCAGACGAATTCTCCCTCACTAAATCAAATATATCAGACGATTTTCACGTAAAATCGTCTTTTTTTACGTATAATTAAAAATATTTACAAAAACAGTTGACAAATCATCTGATGAATATTAGAATATAGTTAAAGAAAACGCTTACGACTTTGTCGTAGAAAACATTTAGGAGGAATTTCCAATGGAAAAACATGTTGAGCAACGTGTCGAAGACGTTACTTATAACAAAGCCAAGTTATGGCAAATCATATTATTTGCGATGAACAATTCATCGACGAATATTTACTTGGTTTCCTTTACTTTCGTGACTTATTTATCGACAGGTGTGCTTGGTCTTGCAGCCCTGTTTGTTAGTCAACTCATGGGCTATATTCGTATCTTTGATGGTTTCATTGATCCTACAATCGGAGTTATCATTGATAAAACGGATACTAAGTTTGGTAAATATCGTCCTATCTTGGTTTTGGGGAATATCATTACAGCAGCTTCTCTTTTTATGATGTTAGGTTTAAGTGGAGTTAGTGAGAGTCTCCGGCTTCCTCTATTCATCCTTGTTTTGATTATCCATAAAATTGGTTATTCATTGCAACAGACTATTACAAAAGCAGGACAAGTTGCGCTTACCAATGATCCAAAGCAACGTCCAATCTTTAATATTGTTGATGGTATTGCCACAACTGTGTTGATGACTGGTAGTCAGGTTGTTGTATCAGGGACATTGGTTCCGAAACATGGTGGTTTTACTCCAAGTTTCTTCCAAGAATTGTTCCTCGGTGTAGTAGTAATTTCAGCTGTTCTGGGTATTCTTGCTATTATCGGTATTTGGGAGAAAGACAACAAGAAATACTTTGGTCTTGGTGAGAAGACACAGGAAACTAAGTTGAAAGACTACTGGAAAGTTATCAAAGGAAACAAACCTTTGCAGGTTCTTTCAATCTCTGCAGCCTTTGTAAAATTTGTTGCTCAACTGTTTGGAGATTCCGTTATCGGAGTTATGCTGTATGGTATTATCTTCGGTGACTATGCTCTTTCTGGAAAAATGTCTATGCTTTTGATTTTGCCAGGTATTCTTGTAACAGTTGGTGCTGCGCAATTGGCTCGTCGTAAAGGTTTACGTTTTGCTTATATTACAGCGCTTCAACTTGGGATTGCTGGTCTTGTGACCTTGGCAGCAATGCTCTTTTCAGCTAAACCAGGTATGTTGGATTTGACAAATTGGAATCTCTACACAATTGGTTTCTTTGTTGTTTATATCATTGCTCGCTACGCATCTAGTGCTCCATCTGGTTTGGTATTGACCATGGGTGCGGATATTACAGACTATGAAACATCAGTATCTGGTCGTTACTTGTCAGGTATGATTGGGACTATCTTCTCATTGACAGACTCAATTGCTTCTTCATTTGCCCCAATGGTTGTTGGATTTGTATTAGCAGGTATCGGTTTTGGTAAAGAGTACCCAACTGTTGAAACAGCATTCTCAACAGATTTGAGAATGGCACTGATTGTCCTGTTGACAGTGATTCCAGCAGCGGTATTGAGCGTATCCTTGTTCTTGATGAAATTCTACAAACTAGACCGTGAAGAAATGGCTCGTATTCAAGAAAAAATCCATGTTATGAAAGCGGCAAAAGACGAAGAACGTGTGCGTGCGATTGCGAAAAATGTTCCATTATCTGATATGGATTATGTTGATGTAACCCAATATAAGGTTGATCAATACGACGATAAGTAACTAATTACGAATAACAAATAACTGACCTAGTTGGCGGATTCCAGCTGGGTCTTTCATCTAGGAGGCGGTATGAAAAAAATCTTAGCATTTGGAGAAGTTTTATTGCGGCTATCTCCTCCTCATTATCAGACCTTAACACAGGCCACGAGTTTAGATTGTCAGTTTGGTGGTTCGGAGTTGAATGTGTTAGCCAGCTTGGCTCAGCTTGGTCACTCAGTCGAGTTGGTGACGGCACTGCCTAAGAATGAAGTGGGAAAAATGGCAGAACACTTTCTCTTTGCACGGCAGATTGGACAGAAATATGTGATTCGAAAAGAGGGAAGGCTGGGGCTTTATTATTATCAAAAGGGTTTCTCCCTTAGACCTAGCCAGGTGACCTACGACCGTGATTATTCTGCTTTCAGCTTATCCAAGGAAGAAGATTATGATTTGGAAGGTATGTTTGACGGTGTCGATTGGTTTCATGTGAGTGGTATAACGGTCGCTTTGAATCCAGATATTTATCGACTGGCCTTTCGTTTGATGGAAATGGCAAAGGGGCAGGGTGTTAAGGTTTCCTTTGACTTGAATTATCGAGAAAGTTTGTGGTCTTCTTTTGAAGAAGCGAGGGAGAAATTATCTCCTTTTGTAGGTTTAGCAGATATTTGCTTTGGTCTAGAGCCTATTCAACTCTTCAATGAATCTGGTAAAGATGTGAAGGATGAATTGGGGTTGAAGCGCCCTTATGAAAATAAAGAAGTCTTGTTGGCGGTGGTCAAAGGTCTGGCGGAGACTTATTCTTTGCAAAGTCTTGCTTTTACCCAGAGGGAAATGACCTACAATAATGAATATTTGCTGAAAGCATACTTGTATCAAGATGGTATTCTTTATGAAACGGAAAAAGAATCCATTCAAGTTTTGGACCGAGTTGGGACAGGGGATGCCTTTACAGCAGGAATTATTTTGGGTTATTTGCAGGAAAAAATGCCACAGGAAATAGTCGACTTGGGGATAGCTAGTTTTCAATTCAAACATACCATTGAAGGGGACATTAATGTCATCAGTCAATCAGATATTGATTTGCTATTGAAAAAGGGGTCACGTGAAATAAAACGATAGAAAGAAGGAAAAAGTATGTTGTATCCTATACAAACAAAAACACGCTCAGTTTATTCTTTAAATGGAATATGGGCTTTTAAGCAAGGGAGCAATGATGTTCATAGTCTATTAGATACAGATGAAGTAATGGTTGTACCGAGTTCCTTTAATGATGTTGTTGTCGATAAAGCAAAGCGTCGTTTTGTCGGAGATAATTGGTATGAACTCACGGTGGCTCTCCCTGTCGTATCAGCTGATGAGGAGTTGGTTGTGCGTTTTGGTTCGGTGACGCATCAGGCCAAAGTCTATGCAGATGGCCAGCTAATCGGAGAGCATAAGGGTGGTTTCACACCTTTTGAATGCTTGATTCCATCAAACTTATACAACGCTGACCAATTCCGTTTGACAGTCTGTGCCAATAATGAGTTGAATTACACAACCCTTCCAATAGGGAATTATAGCGAAGAAGTGGATGAGAATGGTCAAATTGTGAAGACCGTCAAAGAAAATTTTGACTTTTTCAACTATGCTGGTATCCAGCGGACAGTCCATCTCTATAAACGTCCAAAAAATAGGATTGAGGATATTGTTATTCGGACGGAGCTAAATCAAGATTTGACTCAAGCGGTAGTGAATGTTGATGTGAAGACAGTTGGGCAGTACGATTCCATCTGTATGTCTATTTTAGATCAAGAGGGACAGGAAGTAGGTCTTCTTGAAAACGGACAAATGGTCATTGAACATCCACGCCTTTGGGAGGTCTTGGATGCCTATCTCTATACTGCTAAAGTTGAATTATTTGACGGAGAAAACTTGCTAGATACCTACTCAGAACAATTCGGCATTCGTAGTGTTGCGGTTGAAAATGGGCAGTTTTTCATCAATGGAAAACCGTTCTATTTCAAGGGATTTGGTAAACATGAAGATACCTTTATTAATGGTCGTGGTTTCAATGAAGCAGCCAATCTGATGGATTTGAATTTACTGAAGGATATTGGAGCAAATTCTTTTAGGACTTCCCATTATCCCTATTCTGAGGAAATGATGCGGCTGGCAGATCGTTTGGGAATCGTCGTTATTGATGAAGTGCCAGCAGTTGGCCTGTTCCAGCTTTTCAATGCAGCCTTGAATTTGACAGGTGATTCTGAAGAAGTAAAAAATACTTGGGAAGTTATGCAAACCAAGGAGGCTCATGAGCTGGTGATTGATGAATTGATAGCGCGTGATAAGAATCATCCTTCTGTAGTGATGTGGGTTGTTGCCAATGAACCGGCAGGGCATGAAAAGGGAGCACGTGCTTACTTTGAACCTCTGATTCAGCGCATGAGGGACAGGGATCCTTCTAAGCGTCCTGTGACCTTGGTCAATATTATGACAGCAACGCCTGATAAGGATGAGGTTATGGATTTGGTCGATGTTGTCTGTCTCAATCGTTACTATGGTTGGTATGTTGCTCATGGTGACTTGAAGGCGGCAGAGAAAGGGCTCCGTCAAGAGTTGGAGGCTTGGCAAAAACTTTATCCTGACAAGCCGATTTTGATTACGGAATATGGTGCAGATACTCTTCCAGGTTTGCATTCGATGTGGGATATTCCTTATACAGAGGAATTTCAGGTGGATTACTATGAGATGAACCATCGAGTCTTTGATTCTATTCCTAATTTAGTTGGTGAGCAGGTTTGGAATTTTGCTGATTTTGAAACCACGGTTGGTATTATTCGGATTCAAGGAAATCATAAGGGGTTATTCTCACGGAATCGTCAACCGAAGCAAATTGTTAGAGAAATAAAGAAACGTTGGACTGCCATTCCAAACTACCATTATAAGAGGAAATGAGCTATAATAGTAGCAAATAGAAAGTTGTATTGGAGGACCAAGCACATGGCGAAACCCTTGGTAGAAAAAGCATCGGAACGCTTATTGGAATTGATTTTGGAAAGAGGATATGAAGTTGGTGACAAGCTTCCAAATGAGTATGAATTGGCCCAAGATTTAGAAGTTGGACGTTCGACTGTTCGTGAAGCTGTTCGAAGTTTAGCTACTCGAAATATTCTGGAGGTGCGCCAAGGGTCGGGAACCTATATCAGCTCTAAAAAAGGAGTATCAGAGGATCCCCTAGGTTTTTCTTTGGTAAGAGACCGTGTAAAGTTGACGACAGATTTATTTGAAGTGCGGTATTTGCTTGAACCGAGAATTGCGGAGCGTGTCGCTCAGTTTGCCTCGGACGAAGATATTGCTCGACTAGAAGAAATTGTCCTTGCTATTGAAGAGGCCGTTGCTGCTGGAGACACGAAGCATCTGGAGTTGGATGTGAAATTCCACTGTATGCTGGCTGAGATGAGTGGGAATCTGGCAATGACTAGTCTGATGCCTGTCATTAATCAATCTATTCATCTGATCAATGAAAACTATTCAAATCGTCAGATGAAATCGGATAGTTTACAGGCCCACAGGAATATCTTAATGGCTATCAAGCAACGCCATCCTGTTGCAGCATATGATAGCATGTTAGCACATATTATATCAGTAAGACAGGTTGTTTTAAGCGAATGGTTCGATAAAGATATGACCTTGCATGGTCTCAATGATCATAAATAGAAATACAAAATATACTGCCCAGAAGAATTCTTCTGGGTATTTTTTGCTTTTTCATTGACAAATCATCTGATGAATTGTATACTATAGCTATAAATGACAACGCTTTCTAATTGGAGGTCAAGATGTTAAAGCAATTAAAAGAAAATTACTTTTTTGCAGTGATTCGCGGAAAAGATGAAGAAGATGCGAAAGAAATCGCTCGCCATGCGATTTTGGGAGGTATTCGAAATATTGAAATTACATTTTCGACTCCAAATGCTGCGACAGTGATCAAAGAATTACAAGAAGAGTTCTCAGACGATTCTTCCGTAGTCATCGGGGCGGGAACAGTAATGAATCTTAAGCTGGCACAAGAGGCCATTGACGCAGGGGCTAGTTTCCTGGTCAGTCCTCATTTTGATAAAGAAATTCAAGACTTGGCTCAAGAGGCTGAGGTATTCTACTTCCCAGGCTGTGCAACTGCAACAGAGATTGTCACAGCTAGTCAGGCGGGATGTCCTATTATTAAGCTTTTCCCTGGTGGCGTGTTGGGGCCTGGATTTATCAAGGATATTCACGGTCCTGTACCCCAAGTGGATTTGATGCCTTCTGGTGGCGTATCGGTTGAAAATGTTGCAGATTGGAAAAAGGCAGGTGCTTGTGCTGTTGGAGTCGGTTCGGCTCTGGCAAGTCGAGTGCAGGCTGAAGGCTATGAAAGTGTAACGACGATTGCTCGCAGTTTTGTTGCAGCTTTGGAGGGATGAAATGAGTTTTAATGATACAAACTTTATGCTAAAAAATGAGCCTGCTAAGGAGCTTTATGGGAAAATAGCAGAGCTTCCTATCTATGATTTCCATTGCCACTTGGATCCTAAGGAAATTTTTGAAGATAAGGTTTATGAAGATATTGTTGATCTGTGGCTGGGGGGTGACCATTATAAGTGGCGCTTGATGCGGGCTAATGGTATCTCAGAAGAAGAAATCACAGGTTCAGCAAGTAAACTAGATAAGTTTAAGGCTTGGGCAAGCACCTTGGAACGGGCTTTCGGAAATCCTCTCTATCATTGGAGTCATTTGGAATTGCGACAGGTTTTCGGTGTTGAGGAATTGTTGACCGAAGAAAATGCAGAGCGACTCTATCATCAGCTCAATGCCTATTTGCAAGACCATCAAGTTAGTCCACGAAAGCTAATTGCGGATGCTAGGGTGACCTTTATTGGGACAACTGACCATCCACTAGATAGCTTGGAATGGCATAAGCGCTTGGCTGCGGACCCAACTATAGATACTGTAGTGGCACCAACTTTCCGTCCAGATGAAGCCTTTATAGAACATCGAAATTTCAATCCATTTATTAAACGCATGGAAGAAGTAACAGGGGTAGCGGTAAAAGACTTTGCAAGTTTTGTAGAGGCACTTGGTCAGCGCGTTTCCTATTTTGCTCAACACGGTTGCCGAGCAAGTGACATCAGTTTTACGGCTATTTCATACGAAGAAGCAAGCCTTGAAGAGCTTGATGATATTTTACTAGCAAGACTTGCAGGTAAAGAGGCTGGCCAATCCAGTATCAATAAATGGCAGACTGCCATCTTTAGAGAATTGTGCCGATTGTACAAGAAACATGGTTTTGTGACACAAGTTCACTTTGGTGCCCTACGGAACAACCATACCGGACTGTTTGAAAAACTTGGAGCAGATGTAGGTGTGGATTCGATTGGAGACCAGACATGTCTGACTGTGAATTTGAATCGTTTGTTAGATAACTTGGTCAAGGAAAATGCCCTTCCAAAAATGATTTGGTACAATCTCAATCCAAGTTACAACATTGCTCTAGCCAATACTTTGGCGAATTTCCAGTCCAATGAGGAAGGGCTTCGTAGCCAGCTACAATTTGGTGCTGGTTGGTGGTTCAATGACACCAAGTTGGGCATGATTGACCAGATGAATGCCTATGCAGAACAGGGCATGCTTGCTAATTTTGTTGGTATGTTGACTGATTCGCGTAGCTTCCTGTCCTATCAACGGCATGATTATTTCAGACGCATTTTAGCGACCTATGTTGGTCAATGGATTGTTGATGAAGAAGTGCCTGAAGATTATGAACGTCTAGGTCAGTTCGTAGAAGCCATATCCTATTACAATGCCAAAGAATTTTTTGAACAATAAAGGAGAGTAAATCATGAAAATGTCATTTCGATGGTACGGGAAAAAGGATCCTGTCACCCTTGACCAGATTAAGGCAATTCCTGGAATGCAGGGAATTGTGACTGCTGTCTATGATGTACCGGTTGGTCAGGCTTGGCCCTTGGAAAATATTCTAGAGCTGAAAAAAATGGTAGAAGAAGCAGGACTTGAAATTACTGTTATTGAATCCATTCCTGTCCATGAAGACATCAAACAAGGGAAGCCAAATCGTGATGCGTTAATCGAAAACTATAAAACGTCCATCCGTAATGTCGGGGCTGCAGGTATTCCAGTTGTATGCTACAATTTCATGCCTGTGTTTGACTGGACTCGTTCAGACTTGCACCACCCACTTCCAGATGGTTCAACTTCCTTAGCTTTCCTCAAGTCTGATTTGGCAGGTGTTGATCCTGTGGCGGATGATTTGAACTTACCAGGTTGGGATTCATCCTATTCCAAGGAAGAAATGAAGGCTATTATCGAAAATTATCGTCAGAATATTTCTGAAGAGGATTTATGGGCGAATTTGGAGTATTTTATCAAAGCGATTATGCCAACGGCTGAGGAGGCTGGCGTCAAAATGGCCATTCACCCTGATGATCCTCCCTACGGAATCTTTGGTTTACCGCGCATCATCACTGGTCAAGAAGCCGTTGAACGATTTTTGAATCTCTATGATTCAGAGCACAATGGAATTACCATGTGTGTCGGATCTTATGCTTCTGATCCGAAAAATGATGTCCTTGCCATGACAGAATATGCTCTCAAACGCAATCGCATCAATTTTATGCATACGCGCAATGTGACGGCAGGTGCTTGGGGCTTCCAAGAAACTGCACATTTGTCACAGGCTGGTGACATTGACATGAACGCTGTTGTTAAATTATTGGTAGACTATGACTGGACTGGTGCCTTGCGTCCAGACCACGGTCGTCGTATCTGGGGAGACCAGACCAAGACACCTGGTTATGGTCTGTATGACCGAGCCCTTGGTGCAACCTACTTTAACGGTCTCTATGAAGCCAATATGCGAGCAGCAGGCAAGACGCCAGATTTTGGAATTACAGTCAAAACAGTTGGAAATAAGGAGAGCTAATATGTCACGTGTTATTGAGTTTAAGGATAAGGTTGTTGTTATTACAGGTGCAGGAGGCGTTCTTTGTGGCTATTTGGCAAAAGAATTTGCTAAGGCAGGTGCAAAGGTTGCGCTTTTGGACTTGAATGAGGTTGCGGCTCAGATCTTTGTTGATGAGATTGTAGCAGCAGGAGGCGTTGCGAAAGCCTATAAATCTAATGTTCTTTCTAAGGAAAATTTGGAAGAAGTTCGTCAGCAAGTCCTAGCAGATTTTGGTCCTGTAGACATATTAATCAATGGTGCAGGAGGCAATAATCCCAAAGCGACAACGGATAATGAGTTCCATGAGATTGGGTTGCCAGCTGATACCAAAACTTTCTTCGACTTGGATGAGGCAGGTATCAACTTTGTATTCAATTTGAACTATTTGGGAACCTTATTGCCAACACAGGTCTTTGCACAGGATATGATTGGTCGCTCGGGAGCAAATATTATCAATATTTCCAGCATGAATGCCTTTACTCCTTTGACAAAAATTCCAGCCTATTCAGGTGCCAAGGCTGCTATTAGTAATTTTACCCAATGGTTAGCAGTCCATTTTTCAAAAGTTGGCATCCGCTGTAATGCGATTGCGCCTGGATTCTTGGTTACCAACCAAAACCGTGGTTTGCTATTTGACGAGTCAGGTCAACCGACCGCACGTGCCAACAAGATTTTGACCAATACACCAATGGGACGGTTTGGTGAAGCCGAAGAGTTGGTCGGAGGAGTCTTCTTCTTGGCAGATGAGAAGTTGGCAAGTTTTGTCAACGGTGTTGTTTTACCGATTGACGGTGGCTTCTCAGCCTATTCAGGAGTCTGATGATGAAGATGGAATACGTATTTTGTGTGGACTCTGATGGCTGTGCCATGGATACCATGACCTACAAACATAAACTTTTTTTCGGCCCCTTGGCTGCAAATGTTTTTGATGTCAAAGATAAGGAACCGTTTTTAGCTGAATGGAATCGAGTCAATCTCTACTCCCGAGAACGTGGCATTAACCGTTTTGTAGGCTTAGTTAAAGGCCTAGAATTTGCAGGTGTGACTGGTATAGACAACTTGAAAAATTGGGTCGCGACCACAGATTCTTTGTCAAATGCTTCTCTGGAAAGATTGATAGAGGAGCAGCCGTCAAAAGACTTGGAATTAGCCTTAAAATGGTCCACTCAAGTCAATCAAGCCATTAAGCAGTATAGCGGTCCTGTTTTAGCCTTCATCGGCGTTCACAAGGGCTTGGAAAAATTGAGCCAGTTAGGAAAAGTCTACGTGGTTTCTTCTGCTAATAAGGAAGCAGTAGAAGAAGAGTGGACAGACCAAGGTTTGATGGACTTTGTTACAGAATTGTACTGTCAAGACCGTGGTAAGAAAGAAGATGTCATCAAACTGTTAATAGAGGAAGGGTATTGTCCTGATAAGATTATGATGATTGGTGACTCGCCTGGTGATTTGAAGGCGGCGGAATTGAACGGTGTCCATTTCTATCCTATTTTAGTAGGACGAGAGATGCAATCTTGGGCAGATTTGACAGAAACGATTGCAGATGAATTTGCTCATCAAGCATTCACAGGTGAGAAAGAAACAGAATTGATACAGGCATTTTGGAATAATTTAGACGACTAGAGAGAAGGGGGAGCAGGAAAGAACTCGACCATTCAAAGAAGAGTTCGTCAACAAGTCTTTATTTCTAGTTGTTGAGCTGAAACAGTCTATCCCCAGACTGTTTCACTCCCACCCCAGCACAGCTCAAACTGTCTGGGAGACAGTTTGAGGTTGGAAATGAAGCGAACTCTGTTCGCAACAGTCGTAGAGGTCAGATTTGGAGTGTAGTACACGAACAAATCTGCCAATCAACCACTGCGCTGAGATGTTGACACTAACTTTGAGAAGTAGTGTTAGGACTTTTTACTCAGTTTCTTTTTTGGAGGCAAATATGACACATTTAGTAGATTTACGGAAGAAACCTTACAGCCTTGATGAAGAGGCTATTTCTTGGATTGAAGAAACCATTGCTCAGATGACCTTGGATGAAAAAATCGGTCATCTCTTTGTCAACATGGGTAGCCAGCGGACGGAAGAATATCTGACTGGAGTATTAAATGATTATAAGATTGCTGCTGTTCGTTACAATCCTGGACCTGCTGCAGATATTTGGGAGCAAAACTATATTTTGCAGACCAAGTCTAAAATTCCTCTCTTGATTGCAGCCAATACCGAATCTGGTGGGAATGGTGCTGTTACGGACGGAACGAAAATCGGGGATGAAATCAAGATTGCTGCGACAGCCGATCCCCGCTATGCTTATGAAATGGGAAAAGTTGCAGGTCTTGAAGCAGCTGCGGTAGGCTGCAATGCCTCCTTTGCACCGATTATGGACCTAAGCCGTAATTGGCGCAATCCAATCATTGCAAACCGCACTTGGGGAGCTAATGTAGACCAAGTCATTGAATTATCCAAAGAATACATGCGTGGCATTATGGAACACGGCATTGTGCCGTTTGCTAAGCATTTCCCAGGCGATGGTATTGATGAACGTGACCATCATCTCTCTTTTGCTTCGAATCCCATGACCAAGTCTGAATGGATGGAAACATTTGGACGGATTTACGGTGAGATGGCTGACGCAGGTCTTCCAGGTATTATGGCGGGGCACATTCATTTGCCAAATGTTGAGAAAGAAATGCATCCAGAACGTGAATTGGATGACATGTTGCCAGCTTCGCTGAATAAAACCCTCTTGGATGAATTGCTTCGTGGAGAGTTAGGTTACAATGGAGCCATCGTCACGGATGCCAGTCATATGATTGGTATGACAGCCTCTATGCCGCGTCGTGAGCTATTGCCTACAGCTATTGAGGCAGGATGTGATCTCTTCCTTTTCTTTAATGATCCAGAAGAAGATTTGCAATGGATGAAAGAAGGATTGGAAAATGGTCTGCTTTCTGAGGAACGCCTCCATGATGCCCTTCGTCGTACCTTGGGCTTGAAAGCTAAACTCGGTCTTCACTTGTTTGAAGGACGTCGTCAGGAAATCATGTTGCCAAAAGAAGAAGCACTGGCTTTGATTGGTAGAGATGAGGCGAAACAGCTTGCAAAAGAAGTAGCTGACAAGGCGATTACCTTGGTAAAAGCCAAACAAGAAGGAATTTTCCCAGTCAATCCAGACAGCTACAAACGTATTTTGTTGGTAGAAGTAGATGGCTATAAGGGTGGTTTTGGCGCCATGATCAATGCTGGCAAGAAGAGAGCAGCCGATACGTTGAAAGAACTATTAGACGCTCGAGGTCACCAAGTATCTATCTGGGAAAATACAGAAGCACGGATTGCCAAATTGCCAGAAGAAGAAAGACCGGCTGCGATTGCAAATGTCTATGCTTCCAAGCGTCCTATTGCAGAAATCACAGATAACTATGATTTGATTATCAATTTGGTGGATGTAAATTCTGGCGGGACAACTCAGCGGATTATTTGGCCGGCTGCCAAAGGAACACCAGACCAGCCTTTCTATGTTCACGAAATTCCAACCATTGTTGTCTCTGTTCAGCACCCATTTGCACTTGCAGATATGCCACAGGTTGCAACCTATATCAATGCCTATGATGGCTTGCCTGTCACTTTAGAAGCCTTGGTTGCCAAACTAGCAGGAGAGTCAGCCTTTACAGGAGTATCGCCTGTTGATGCCTACTGTGGTTTGGTAGATACACGTATTTGGCGAGGAAAATAAGGAGGAAATAATGCCTAGATTGGTTGATTTGCGGAAGAAACCCTATTGTTTGGATGAAGAGCAGATTGCTTGGGTGGAAAATACCTTGGCTCATCTGACTGATGAAGAAAAAATCGGTCAATTGTTTGTTAATCTATTCTTCTTCGGAGGAGATGCTTTTAGCGGAAATAATCTGAGTAATCAGGAATTGATGAATCGATACCACATAGGTGGCGCCCGCTATATGAATGGCAGTCCAGAACAGGTACAAGGACTGATTAACGACTTGCAAAGCTATTCAAAAGTGCCTCTCTTGGTTGCAGCGAACTGCGACTCAGGTGGAGATGGAGCTGTGAAAGGAGGAACCTATATTTCCTCAGGTGCTCAATCTGAAGCCAGTCGGGATCCTCGTATCCCCTACCTAGCAGGTCTCGTATCTGCGCGCGAGGAGACTGCATTAGGTGTAAATGTCAACTTTGACCCTTGCGTGGACATTGTTCAGAATTGGCGCAATACTATTGTCAATACCAGAGCCTACGGCACAAATGCGGATGATGTGATTGCCTACACCAGTGCCTATTTAGAAGGTTTGAGGGCTGAAAGAGATGTGATTCAATGTATCAAACATTTCCCAGGAGATGGTACAGAAGAACGTGATCAGCACCTAGTCCTTGGTGTCAATGAGCTCTCTCCAGAAGAATGGGACAAGAGTTTTGGTCGTGTCTATCGTCATCATATTGAAGCTGGTGTTGAGATGATTATGGCGGGTCATATAGCTCTGCCCTACTATCAACAAACATTGAATCCAAGTTTGAAAGACGAAGATATTTTGCCTGCAACACTAGCTCCCGAATTGATTCAAGATTTATTGAAAGAAAAACTGGAATTCAATGGCTTGGTCATAACAGATGCCAGCCACATGTTGGGGATGACAGCAGCGATGCGTCGTGAAGATTATGTACCTGCAGCCATTGCTGCGGGTTGCGATATGTTCTTATTCTTCAATAACTTAGAAGAAGATTTTGAATTTATGCTCAATGGCTACCGCAAGGGAGTGATTACTGAAGAACGCCTTCATGATGCTCTCCGTCGCATTTTAGGTCTGAAAGCCAAACTCAATCTGCATATCAAGCAAGCAGAAGGAACCTTACTAAAATCAGCTGATGAATTGGCTATTATTGGCTGTGAAGAACACTTGGCTTGGCAACGTGAAGCAGCAGACAAAGCAATTACGCTGTTGAAAGATACACAGAAAAATCTTCCAATCAGTCCAGAAACCCATCGCAGAATCCGTTTGTATTACCTAGAAGGCGAAAAAGAAGGGATTATGGCGGCAAGTACAGAAGTGGTTGATAACCTTAAAGCTGCCTTGGAAGCGCGTGGTTATGAAGTGACCGTCAATGATGGTACGACTCGGATCAAAGGAAAAACGCTGCAATACCGAGAAGAAGTTGATTTAGCTTTGACTGTTGCCAATGTCATTGGATATGGAGCGCAGAATAATTACCGCATCCAGTGGAAAACTGCCATGTCCAATGAAGTTCCTTGGTATGTACACGAAGTTCCGACCATTTTCGTTTCACTAAACTATACAACTCACCTTCACGATGTTACCATGGTCAAAACTGCTATCAATGCCTACCATCATAATAAAAACACGATCGAGTCCCTCCTTGATAAATTAGAAGGAAAAGATGCATTCTATGGTGTGCCAAATGAGAATGTTTGGGCCAATAAATGGCAGGCAAAACTATAAGAATCTGTATCAACAGTTTAGCACTTTCATCTAAGGCTAGTTTTTTTCAAAATACAGTCAGAATTCCTTCAAAAAACTACCTTGATGAGCAAAAAACTAGTTCTTATTTAAAAGTACTTCGCTTGTGAATACATATTCTAAATGTAAACTCCTTTCTATCCTAGATAGAGGGAGTTTTCTAGGAAGATTTCTTGCCAAACTTTCTTATTTTTGATAGAATATTCTTAATTGAATAGAAGTCTGTGAGACTAGTACACCTATGGAAACTGCCCAGGGAGTTGAGCCGTGACTGTAAGCTCAATCAGTGAAAGTTGGTCGAATTCACTCACGCAAGGACTTAGAACCTTTATTCACAGTGCGGCACATCACTTGTGAATAAAGGTTCATGGAACTAAGGTCTGCCTAGCAGATGAAAACGGATGGTACCGCGTGACAACGCTCCGATACGAGTGGTGTCATGCGTTTTTTTATTGGAGGAATTATGTCAAACATTGAACAACAGTTGGCTGAATTAAGCCAAACTACACTTGAAAAGTTAAAAGAAATCCAGCACCAAGGAGAAAAAGAACTACAAGACCTGCGTGTTGCGGTTTTGGGTAAAAAAGGGTCCTTGACTGACTTGTTGAAAGGCTTGAAAGACCTCTCTAACGACATGAAACCAATTGTTGGTAAGCAGGTCAATGAGGTGCGTGATGTACTGACGGCTGCCTTTGAAGAAACCGCTCAGAAGGTTGCAGCCGCAAAAATTCAACAGCAATTAGCGTCAGAAACCATTGATGTAACCTTGCCAGGTCGTCAGGTTAAGGTCGGAAAACGCCATGTCTTGACTCAGACTTCTGAAGAAATCGAAGATATTTTCTTGGGCATGGGCTTCCAAATCGTTGACGGATTTGAAGTGGAAAAAGATTACTACAACTTTGAGCGCATGAATTTGCCAAAAGACCACCCAGCACGTGATATGCAAGATACCTTCTATATCACAGAAGAAATCCTCATGCGGACCCATACGTCACCTGTTCAGGCACGGACCATGGACCAGCATGATTTCTCAAAAGGTGCCTTGAAGATGATTTCGCCAGGCCGTGTTTTCCGTCGTGATACGGACGATGCGACCCACAGCCACCAGTTCCACCAGATTGAAGGCTTGGTTGTCGGTGAAAATGTATCCATGGGTGATCTCAAAGGTACGCTTGAAATGATCATCAAGAAAATGTTTGGTGAAGAGCGTCAAATTCGCCTCCGTCCATCATACTTTCCATTCACAGAGCCTTCTGTTGAGGTGGATGTTTCCTGCTTCAAGTGCGGTGGTGACGGCTGTAACGTATGTAAGAAAACAGGCTGGATTGAAATCCTTGGTGCCGGCATGGTCCACCCGCAAGTATTGGAAATGAGTGGCATTGACTCAACCAAGTACTCTGGCTTTGCCTTCGGTCTTGGTCAGGAACGCATTGCCATGCTCCGCTACGGTATCAACGATATTCGTGGATTCTATCAAGGCGATGTACGATTCTCGGAGCAATTTTAATCCGATACTCATAAATGGTGCTAAGGCACCTATTTATGAGACGACAGTCGCTTTGGCGAACTGTCTAATCGTCTCACTAGCTCTAATGTTGAAAAAATATCGTTTTCAACATTAGAGCGTCGTAATCCGCTAAAGTTAGTAAATTGTTGTTTGAGAGAAACGGTAGCTGCTATAGCGGTCTTCCTACTCACCTCACTAGGTTTAGAGTTGAAAAAGTATCGTTTTCAACTCTAAACCGTCGGACTCCGATACTCATAAATGGTGCTAAGGCACCTATTTATGAGACGACAGTCGCTATGGCGAACTGTCTAATCGTCTCACTAGCTCTAAGGTTGAAAAAATGTCGTTTTCAACCTTAGAGCGTCGTAACCACGGACGAGTAAGTGAAGGGAAATCGCTATTCTGCGACTTTCCAGGCATATATAGAAAAGGGAGGTGCCAAAGTGCAGATTGATCCTATACGTTTAGAAGAAGTTTCTCTTCTACAAGACCTTGCTAAGCAGACTTTTGCCGAAACCTTTGCTCACGATAATGATACAAATGAACTGGAGGCATTCTTCGAGGAGGCCTATTCGCTGGAAGTCTTGACGCGTGAGTTATCTGATCCCAACTGCCAGCACTATTTTCTAAGAGTAGATCATCAGATAGCTGGTTATCTCAAGCTCAACCAGGGTCCTGCTCAGACAGAACAAGAGCTGGAAAATGCCTTTGAAATCCAGCGTATCTATCTCTTGCGGGCTTTTCAAGGTAGCGGTCTTGGGAAAGTCTTGTTTGAATTTGCTTTGGAAAAAGCAGAGCAGTCTAACTGTGATTGGGTCTGGCTTGGAGTTTGGGAACATAATTACAAGGCTCAGAAATTCTATTCCAAATATGGATTTGAAAAATTTGGCCAGCATGAATTTGCGGTCGGTGATAAGATAGATGTGGATTGGCTACTAAAACGGCCTTTGCACCAGAAAGGATAATATGTTAGTAAGTTACAAATGGTTAAAAGAACTCGTTGACTT
Organism: Streptococcus sp. 2018WUSS126; assembly: GCF_044427425.1. Lineage (NCBI taxonomy): Bacteria > Bacillati > Bacillota > Bacilli > Lactobacillales > Streptococcaceae > Streptococcus > Streptococcus sp. 2018WUSS126. Next base: position 44,147 of record NZ_JAOTGB010000013.1, read on the forward strand.
TGATGCGACAAGCCATGACTTGTCTGAAAAAATGTCAACAACAGGGATTGAGGTAGAAGGGGTTGAGCAAAAGAGTGCTGGCCTTTCTAAGTTGGTTGTTGGTCAGGTTGTGGCTGCTGAGCCAATTCCTGATACCCACCTCAACATCTGCCAGGTCAATGTCGGTGAGGAAGTTACGCAAATCGTTTGCGGTGCTCCAAATGTCAAGCCAGGCATCAAGGTGATCGTCGCTCTGCCAGGAGCTCGTATCGCTGGAAACTACAAGATCAAGAAAGGCAAAATCCGCGGCGTTGAGTCCTTGGGTATGCTCTGCTCATTGAGCGAAATCGGCGTGTCCGACTCTGTGGTGCCAAAAGTATATGCGGACGGAATCTACCACCTTCCTGAAGATGCAGTCGTGGGTGAGCCAGTCTTTTCATACCTTGACCTCGACGACGAGATTATCGAGCTGTCTATCACGCCAAACCGTGCCGACGCCCTCTCCATGCGTGGTGTGGCTCACGAAGTGGCGGCTATCTATGACAGCAAGGTCAACTTCAAGCCTGTAGCCTTGGAGGAAAGCGACAAGAAGGCCAGCGATGTGATTGAAGTGGACATTGAGTCAGACAAGGTGACTGCCTACACGGCCCGTGTCATTGAAAATGTGACTATCGCACCGAGCCCACAGTGGTTGCAAAATCTGCTCATGAACGCAGGTATCCGCCCGCACAACAACGTGGTGGATATCACTAACTACATCTTGCTTTACTTCGGTCAGCCAATGCATGCCTTTGACTTTGGCAAGTTTGATTGCAAGAAAATCGTGGCTCGCCAGGCAAAAGAGGGTGAGAACTTGGTAACTCTTGACGGCGAAGAGCGTGACTTGATTACTGATGACATCGTCATTTCCGTTGCGGACAAGGCAGTTGCCCTCGGTGGTGTCATGGGTGGTGCCAACACAGAAATTGACAACAACTCTAAGACGGTTGTGCTGGAAGCTGCCCTCTTTGACGGCAAGTCTATCCGCAAGACCTCTGGTCGCCTCAACCTTCGCTCTGAGTCCTCTTCTCGTTTTGAAAAAGGCATCAACGTGGCGACCTTGACGGAGGCTATAGACACAGCAGCTGCTATGATTGCGGAACTGGCTGGCGGTCAGGTCTTGTCTGGCATCGTTTCTGCGGGTAGCGTGGACACTTCTGATGTCCCAGTCACAGCGACCATTGATTACGTTAACCGCTCGCTTGGTACCAACCTTGACTATGCCCAAATCGCAGACATTTTCCGTCGTTTAGGTATGGAAACAACTGGCGATGCAAGTCAGTTTACAGTAGCAGTACCGCGTCGTCGTTGGGACATTCGCATTCCAGCAGACTTGGTAGAAGAAATCGCACGTATTTATGGCTATAATAATCTACCGACCACTCTTCCAAAAGAGGACGGAACAGCGGGTGAGTTGACCCTGACCCAGAACATCCGTCGTCAAGTGCGTAGCCTGGCAGAAGGTGCAGGACTGACAGAAATTATTTCTTATGCCCTGACAACACCTGAAAAGGCAGTGGAGTTTGCGGCTCGTCCAACCACAGTGACCGAACTCATGTGGCCGATGACCGTTGACCGCTCTGCCCTTCGTCAGAACATGGTATCTGGTATGCTGGAAACGGTAGCCTACAACGTGGCTCGTAAGAACAAGAACTTGGCCCTCTATGAAATCGGTAAAATCTTTGAACAGTCTGGCAATCCAAAAGAGGACCTGCCGCAAGAAATCAATAAGTTTGCCCTTGTCTTGACTGGCTTGGTGGCTGAGAAAGACTTCCAGACACCAGCAGTACCTGTTGATTTCTTCCATGCCAAAGGTATCTTGGAAGCTATCTTTGGTCATTATAAGTTGGCAGTTGACTTTGTGGCAACCAGTGAGATTGCTGCCCTGCACCCAGGTCGTACAGCTGAAATTCATTTGAATGGGGCGGTAATCGGCTTTGTCGGTCAGGTACACCCTCAAACGGCTAAGGACTACGGTATTCCTGAAACATATGTGGCTGAAATCAATCTGGATGCGATTGAAGAAGCTCTCCAGCCTGCTCAGCCATTTACCGAAATCTCCAAATTCCCAGCGGTTAGCCGTGATATTGCTCTACTTTTGAGCAGTGATGTCAAGCATCAGGATGTCCTGGATGCGATTGCTGGTGCCGGTGTCAAACGTTTGACCAAGGTGACCCTCTTTGACGTTTACGCGGGTAGCAATATTGAGGCTGGTAAAAAGTCTATGGCTTACAACCTGACCTTCCAAAATCCTGCGGACAGCCTGACGGATGAAGAAGTGGCGAAGTACATGGAGAAAATCAGTAAGTCGCTCGAAGCACTTGGTGCTGAGATTCGTTAATTTGTATATATTATGAAATCCTAGCCTGCGGGCTAGGATTTTTGGGAGCGGGACAGAACTCAGAGAAGTAAGGGAGTTCGTCGTCCCGCCCCCGCACAGTTGATTAGGTCAGATTTGGAGTGCGTAGCACGAACAAAACTGCCAATCAACCACTGCGCTGAGATGTTGACACAAGTCTTGAGAAGTGGAGGGGGCTATCTATTTACAAGAAGAATTAGCTAAGAAAGGCTCAACATTCATTGAAAAAGAGGTTAATGCCTTTCTAGCTGAGTTTTATGATGACTATGCTATATTGAGACGCTACTTGGTGGATTATGGCTACTTATCGCGTGATCAGTATGGTTTGGAATACAGAATAGAAGAAAAGAGATGATTGCGGTCATCTCTTTTGTCTTACAAAATAAAGGGTTCAATCTTCAACTCTATCTGGTTGCCATACTTGGCTAGTAAATCGTCTGCTAGGGGATGATAGAGTGTTCGTAGTTGTTCAATCTTGTCAGGGAATTGTTTCCCGATATAGTCAAACTTGCATTCGATGGTTAAGAAAAGTTGGTGGAAGAGTTCGTTGATCTCGTTCAAGCGGGCAATCATTTCTTCGTCTTCTTTGAGAAAATCAGGAATTTCTGAGCGATTGTTGACAAAACCGTCAATGAGTTTTACAGGGAATGAGCCGTATTCTAAGACAAATTCGTACATAGTTTTCTCCTTTGTTATCATTATGCTAATTGTAACACAGATCGAAATGTGACAAAAGAATTTCAACTTTATTGCAGTTTAAGTTTTGTTTAATTTTATTTTCAGTTTCATTTAAAGCTAGGTCGGTAAACTATATCTTGTAAACAAGACAGGGACCTGTCAAAATTTAGATAGAAGAGGCACAATAATGAAAACAATAATCGTACAAAAGCAGTTTAAGCGTAAAGAGACTAAATATATCGTTGATAAAAAAACTTTTGAACTTTTAGAAAAGGAACTTCGTCAGTACATGATGGCAGATGAGTTTGCGACATCAACGATTACCAATATCTACTTTGATAATGAAGATTTTGATATGATTCAAGATTCACTTGCCAAAAAGAATGGACGTGAGAAAATTCGGATGCGTGTCTATGATGCGACACCATCTGAATCGAGTCAAGCCTTTCTTGAAATTAAGAAAAAAGAAAATAAAATTGGCTATAAATACCGTTTAACTTCAAACCCTGTTTCTGTAGCAAATTATATCGAAAATGGAGTGATTGATTCCACAATCAAGGATGATAAGGTAACCTCAGAACTCGAAATGTTGAGAGAACGCTACGGTACTATTAAGCCGAAGATGTATATCTACTATGATCGCGTATCCTACAAAGGAATCGAAGACAAAAAAGTTCGTCTCACAATCGATAAGAACTTACTTTATCGAGATTACGATGTAGATGCCATGGAGGGCAAATTTGGTAAGGACCTATTGGATCCAACAAAAGTCATCATGGAAGTAAAAGTTCCAGAAGAACGACCAGACTGGTTGGTAGCCCTGCTCGAAAAATACCAGATCGAAAAGCAATCATTTTCAAAATATGGCAATGCCTATAAGCTTGCCCACAACATCACTGGAGAGGAAGTAAGCAAACATGCAGCTGTTTAATAGTATCTTTTCAACGGGCAATAGCAATATTACCTTAGCGCAAATGTCCATGGTTTTTGGAGTTAGTCTATCCATGGGGGTACTCTTAGCGGCTGTTTATAAATATAAATCTAATTATACAAAGGAATTTGTCATCACACTAAGTTTAATGCCAGCTTTGATTGCTGTTATCATTGCATTAGTTAATGGTAACTTAGGAGCGGGAGTTGCGGTAGCAGGGACCTTTAGTCTTATTAAATTCCGCTCAGCGGCAGGTTCTTCGAAGGAAATGCTTGCAGTCCTCTTAGCGATGGCTATCGGTCTAGCGACAGGAATGGGCTTTCTAGGTTTGGCTGTCTTTATGACGGTCATCCTATCTGCTTGTATTTTGATTTTTGAGAACATCAGCTTTGCCCAAGTCAATCAAAATCGTCGTCATCTCTTGGTAACAGTGCCAATGAATTTTGACTACGATCAATTTTTTGAAAATCAATTTGGTAAATCTTGCAAGCAAGCCGACTTAATTTCCCTCAAATACAAGAAGAAAAAAGAAGCGCTGATCTTAGAATATCAAGTTCTCCTCGATAAAAAAATTACAGATAAACGTTTGGTAGATACAGTATTGTCAGCCGGTCCTTTGGATGTCGTATTGAACAAGCAAATGCCGAAGAAGAAGTATTTGTAATATCAAAGAAGCCCTGGATTTCCAAGGCTTTTTCGTTTTTTATTAGCTTATTCTTCATAAAAATCAACACTGTAATCAAGCAGTTTGTCCCCATCATAGCGGAAGCAAGCGGAAAAAAATGGTTTGTCCTCTAATAGCCATTCTTGAAAATGCCGGTCGCCCTCCCAAGTTGGTTTGGACAAGACTTGGTCATAGGGAACCCACTCTAAGTCACCTTCATTGCAGTCAATAAGACTTCCTTCAAAACCAGTTATCTTAAAGACATAGGTGTACCAGTCAGTGTTTGGGGTGAAGTCTGGAAAGGTGATGACTCCTTTTAGAGCATGCTTCGTTACAGTAAGCCCAGTTTCCTCAAAGACTTCTCGAATGGCACAGGCTTGTGGGGTTTCACCAGCTTCCAGTTTGCCACCAACTCCAATCCATTTACCTTGATGGACGTCATTTTCTTTCTTGTTTCGATGAAGGAGAAGAAATTCCTTACCATTATCAATGTAGCAAATCGTAGCCAGTTGGACAGGTTTCTTGGTCATATTAGCTCCTTGTAGTTAGTTTGTTCCTATTATATCACAAAGGTGAGAGTGTCTGGCATTCTGAACGGGGACAGTTTGTTGTTTAGAATGTTGAAAGCCCTTTTCTGAAAATAGTTTTTAGGGTATAATAAGAACATCAAACTATTTAGGAAGTATTATGTCAAAACAAGAACAAATCGAACAAACAATTTATCAATTATTGGAATTATTGGGCGAGGACCCGAATCGTGAAGGTTTATTAGATACGCCTAAACGGGTCGCTAAGATGTATTTAGAAATGTTTAACGGCCTAGAAGAGGATCCCAAAGACCAATTTACAGCTGTCTTTTCAGAAGGTCATGAAGAGGTTGTTTTGGTCAAGGATATTCCTTTTCATTCTATGTGTGAACACCATTTGGTACCCTTTTATGGCATTGCCCATGTAGCCTATATTCCGAGTAAGGGGCGTGTGACAGGTCTTAGCAAATTGGCGCGTGCAGTGGAGGTAGCAAGTCGTCGCCCTCAATTGCAGGAGCGTTTAACTCATCAAGTTGCTCATGCACTTCAAGATGCCCTTGAACCAGAAGGCGTTTTTGTCATGGTCGAAGCAGAGCATATGTGCATGAGTATGCGTGGTATTCGCAAGCCAGGTAGTAAGACAGTGACCACAGTTGCCCTTGGAAAATACAAGGAAGATGCCATCTTGCGCCGTGAACTCTTGTCCATGATTCACAATAAATAGGAGGTTCTATGTCAATCGAACAGTTAGCGAATCAAGTAACCATTATGGGGATTCTCAATGTGACGCCAGATTCATTTTCAGATGGTGGTCACTATAATGAAGTAGAAGCAGCCCTGGTACAAGTAGAAAAGATGTTGGCTGACGGTGCGACCGTCATTGATGTTGGTGGTGAGTCCACTCGTCCAGGTGCAACATTTGTGTCTGAAGAAGACGAGATTGCTCGCGTGGTTCCGATTATCCGCGCTATCAAAGAAAACTATGACTGTCTTGTCAGCGTCGATACCTATAAAACAGGAACTGCACGTGCAGCCTTGGAAGCAGGCGCAGATATTTTAAATGATGTCTGGGCAGGACTTTATGATGGAGATATGTTGGCCCTGGCTGCGGAGTACAAGGTACCAATTATTCTCATGCACAACCAGAAAGACGAAAGCTATGCGGATGTTGTTGGAGAGGTCAAAAACTTTCTAGCTGAGCGTGCCCAAGCAGCACTTGATGCTGGTGTTTCCGCAGACCAGATTTGGTTGGATCCAGGATTTGGCTTTTCAAAGAATGTCCAACATAACCTTGATCTCTTACAAGGTTTGGAACAGATTACTGCTCTTGGTTATCCCGTTCTATTTGGAATATCTCGTAAGCGCGTGGTGGATTATCTGCTTGGGGGCAATAGCTTACCGACTGACCGCGATCAAGCAACGGCAGCCTTATCTGCCTGGGCAGTCCAAAAAGGCTGTAAAATGGTCCGTGTCCACAATGTCGCTGCCAACCGTGATATCGTTAAGGTTTGGGACCAATTGATTTCTGGAGGTCAACATGGATAAGATTTCTCTCAATAAATGCCGCTTTTACGGCTACCATGGTGCCTTCAAAGAAGAACAAGTTCTTGGTCAAATTTTCACAGTTGACTGTGATTTGTTTGTTGACCTGACAGCAGCTTCACAAACTGACAATTTAGAAGACACAGTTCACTATGGTATGGTCTTTGAAACCATTAAAGCAGTTGTGGAAGGCAAGCCCTACATCCTTATAGAAAAGGTAGCAGGTGTTATTTGTCAGGAGCTTTTTGATCAATTTCCAAAGGTGGAGAAGATTCGCTTGGCCATTTACAAGGAAAATCCGCCCATTGCTGGACACTATGATTCTGTCGGAATTGAATTGGAGCGTGAACGACCATGAAGCATCTAGCCTATCTCAGTATCGGAGGGAACATGGGCAATCGACAGGCCTATTTACAGGCAGCCCTAGACAAATTAGCCAGTCATCCAGGTTGTCAGCTTGGCTTAGTTTCCAACATTTATGAAACTCCAGCTTGGGGCAAGACAGATCAGGCTGATTTCCTCAATCTAGTCTGTCAAGTGTATACTGATTTGTCTGCTCAGGATTTTCTAAGCGTTTGCCAGAACATCGAACAAGAGTTGGACCGAGTACGGATTGAAAAATGGGGACAACGGACCATTGATTTGGATATTATTTTTTGGGATGAGGAGAAGATTCAAGAAGAGAATCTGATTGTTCCCCATCCCTACGCCCATGAAAGAGCATTTGTTCTCAAACCTCTTGCTGAGATTGCTTCTGATTACTGTCACCCAATTTTGAAAAAAGTGGTATCGGACTTGCTTGCAGAACTAGGGGAACAAAAAGATATAAACATTTTCAAATAGTTGCCTCTGATACTAGGTTTATTAGAGGATAGATTAGATAAAGGAGTTTTATGACAATTTTAGCAACTTTAGGAGTTTTATTGGCTATTGTAGCCATTATTTATTGGACATCAAAAAATTTACATGTTATCATTGCTGCACCACTCGCTAGTTTAATCATCATTCTGACCAATCAGATGAATGTTTTGGAAGTTATGTTGGGCAAAGAGCAGTCTTATATGGCGGGCTTAGCAGGTTTTTTGATTAATAATTTTGCCATCTTTATGTTGGGGTCTATCTTGGCACGTTATATGGAGGCAAGTGGAGCTACGCAGGCGATCGCCAATAGCATTTTGAAGGTAATGGGAAAGGATAGTCCCTATAAGGGCTTGTTAGCTATCACTTTGATTGCTTCCATTCTGACCTATGGTGGTGTGAGTATTTTTGTAGTTATTTTTACCTTGCTTCCCCTTTCACGCCCCCTCTTTAAAGAGTTGAATATCAACTGGGCACTTTTTCCGATTCCTGTCTTTTTGGGAGCAGGTACCTATACGATGACAACTCTTCCTGGGGCACCTTCCATCCAGAATGTCATACCGACAAAAGTTTTGGGAACTAGCTTGACCGCGGCACCCGTTATCAGTTTGGCAGCCAGCTTGACGTTATTAGTATTTGGCTTGCTCTACATGGCCTACTGCCTCAAGAAAAGTCTAGCAAATGGAGAGACGTATACGGAAGAAGAGGATGAAACTGCAGTAGTGGTAGCTGATAAGACACCAAATCTATTTTTATCAGTCTTGCCTCTATTCAGTCTTATTGGGACGATTTTCCTAATGAGTAAAACTCCGAATGTCCTGGCAATCGGATTGTTGGTCTCTATCCTTCTATCAGCTTTGATTTTTTATCCATATCTGCCAAATCAAAAAGAAATTTTAAATGCTGCGACAACAGCATCTATAGTGCCTGCTTTTGCAACTTCTAGTACAGTAGCATTTGGGACGGTGTTAACCTTGTCAGCGGGTTTTGCAGTCATTCAAGAATGGATTCAACAAATACCAGGATCACCTCTAATCAGTTTATCTGTTTCGACAGCATTGGTTAGTGGTATTATCGGTTCATCTTCTGGTGCGATAGGTATTGCTTCAAGTAATTTCCTTCCTTCCTATTTGGAAATGGGGATTAATCCGGAGTTGCTGCATCGTGTAGTAGTAGTTGCATCGGCTATTTTGACAGTTATGCCTCAGTCTGGTGTGATGATTACCTTCCACAATCTTTCGAAATTAAGTATGAAACGTGGCCTTAAGTATTCGTTTATCCTAGTGACAGTTGGGCATTTGTTAGCCTTATTTGTGATTTTACTGTTGGCACCTTTGCTATATTAGGATTGATTAACAAACAAATAAAAGCCCTGCCAATGGGCAATATCATTCAGTTAAAACCTCTACTCAAATATTTATTCGGGTAGAGGCTTTTTCTTTATAATATAATAATCAATGAAATCCCAAAACAGTAAGCTCTAATCTTCTATAGTTATTTAGCTTTTATCATATACTAAACAAAAACTAAATAACTACAAATTGAGTATAAAAGACTGATAATAGCTCAAAGGGAAGGTTAAAAAATAGGAATTCTCCCTATAATCCAGGGAAAATTCCTATTTTTAATTATGGATTATGCAAATCAGAGATTTTTTCAGTAGCTTCGATCTGAGAGGTTTGTTTCTTTGAAATTTGATGGAAAATAACAGTCCAATTTTCATGACGGCGCCAAAGTGATGTATGAACATATTCGCCAATTTCAAACGTAACTAATTTTGATTTATGGCTAATAGATGTCATTTGGTAATTTGATAAATACGTCGTTTGGATGGGGTGGTCGGCAAGCATCTGAGTTTTATTTCGGTAGTGGCCTTTGGCATCAATTAAGAGATACTGGTCGTCAATCAATTCTTCATACCCATTAGCATGTGCTTGTATCTCTGTTTCAAAACGGAAGAGTTTGTCGTACACATGCTCATACATCTCATCGTGTGGAATTTCAGATGGTTCTACGTGAATATCCACATCAAAAACTCCATGTTTGAGTGTTAGGAGTTGCTCAACCTGCTCAGTCACTTCATGACTTTCATAAACGGATAAGTCTGGATTCATTTCTAAAACAACATCAAGGTAGATATTGGCTCCATAAGTCCGACCACGTTGTGATTTGACAGAAACGATTTTTGGGAGTTTGAGAATATCTTCCTCGTACTTTTTCAATAAGTTTTCATCAAATCCATCAGATAGGGTAAAGAAGCTTTCCAGAAAAATATCGTAGGCTGTTTTTAGGATAAAGAAGGTAATGATGATGGCTGCAATTTTATCGACAATAGGGAAGTTGAAAGCCGCAGCAAAGATTGCGATAGAAGTTCCTATGGAAGTGACTGCATCGGATAGATTATCCTTGGCAGCTGCTTCTAAGGCCTTGGAACGTACTTTTTTTGCCAAGCGGTTATTATATAAATAAACAGCTAACATAACTAGTGCGGAAAAAATTCCGACAATGGCCCCCATAATGTCTACTTCGATAGAAGAATTGCTGATTAGTTTTTGGAGGGTATCATAGAGTACTTGGAAACCAACGACAAACATGATGAAGGATGTAATCAAGCTTGCCAAGTCTTCCATTTTCCAGTGTCCAAATTTATGATCGGTATCAGCTGGTTTCTGTGCCATTTTTAGTCCAACAAGTACAGCGATATTACCGATAATATCAGAAATATTATTGAAGGCATCTGCTCGTAAGGCATCCGAATGAAAGAGCTGTCCTGCAACGAGTTTGATACCTGATAAGACAATATAGGCACCGATAGATAGCAAGGCACCACGTTCAGCAAGTTTTAGATTGGTTACGTTTTGGTTCATAGCATCTCCTTTGATAAGTTTTCATTTTAACAAAAAGGCCCCTTATTTTCAAGGGGTTAGGCTGCTTTTTTGCCTGTTCGAAGAACCTTATAAAGGCGTAATAATATTGTTCCGCTGGCCATACCGATGGGAATGACTAAGGCTAAAGTTAAGACGGTAGTGATATTGGTTAGGGCTTGAGCGTGGTCCCCAGAAACGAAATAAGTCGTGGTCATGTAGGCTCGATAGCCTGGAACAAGTGGTGCAAGTATAGCCAATGAAAAGATGACGGAGGGTGTTTTTAACCAAATACTCATGATTTGACTGACACAGGATCCGATAATTGCCGCGAAAAAGGTAGCAATCAAGACATTTGTTGGTTCCAATAGTAAAAGATAAATAAGCCAAACAAGCATGCCTAGGAGTCCACCAGGGACCAGCATTTTTCTTTGAACATTGAGAACAATTAAGAAGGCTGCGATAGCGATATAAGAGGCGAGTGCCTGTAATAAGAAGTGAACTGGTGTCATAGATTACCTCACAAGCATAAAGGCCACAGTTGTACCTGCACCGAGCGATAAGATAATAAGCGCAGTTTGGAAAAATTTGGTCATCCCTGTATTGATATGATTGGTCATGAGGTCTCTTACAGCATTTGTAAAAGCAATCCCTGGTACAAAAGGCATGACTGCCCCCGCATTAATCAGGTTAGGATTAATGGGGAGAGTAGTGGTTGCGCTTAATAAATAAGAGGTGAGTGAGAAGACAAAGGCGCCAACGAAGGTGGTGACAAAATCAATTCCAATATAGCGCTCGACAATTAGTGAGATAGGGAAAGCTAAAGCTGTTGCGAGGACAGCACCTGCTGCATCTAAAAGAGAACCTCCGAACATGATGGTAAAAAATGGTGCGGCTACTACGGCAGCTAAGGTTATTTGGATATTGTTATAAGGTGGCTTTTGTTGTTTGATTGCATTTAATTGGCTCCAAGTTTCTTCTAGGCTGATTTCTTCATTGGCTAGGGAACGGGAGATTTGGTTGACGTCACAAACTTTCTGCATGTCGTAATTTGAATTTACGATGCGTTTCATACGCGAAATATTCGTATGGTCGATGGAGAAAAAGATAGCAGCAGGGATGGCAAGGACATTGGCCTGTTCAATTCCTTGTGAATGTGCAATCCGAATCATGGTATCTTCAACTCGGTGAATTTCTGCACCGCTTTGTGCCAAAATGGCACCAGCGAGCATGAGCACGTCTATGACCAAGTTTAGTCTAGGAGTGTTTTCCATAAGTAAGTCCCATCCCTCTGCTAGTTATTTTCTTAATTATAACAAAATATAGGTGTAGGCAACATATTTTTTTAATAGATAGGCAAAATAGTTGAAAATTGTTCGGATTGTAGTATAATTGACTTATCAATGATTGATCAATCAATCAAAAGAGGTAGATAATGCAAGAAATGGAAGATTTGTTATACAGGTTGAAAGTGGCAGATGAGACGATTTCCAATCTTTTTGAAAAGCAGTTGGGAATCAGTTTGACACGCTATTCAATATTGCAAACATTACTAAAAGATGCACCCCTGCATCAGTTGGCTTTGCAGGAGCGGCTTCAGATAGACCGCGCAGCGGTTACGCGTCATCTCAAATTGTTAGAGGAGAGCGGCTATATCATTCGCAAGCGAAATCCTGACAATCAGAGAGAAGTACTTGTCTGGCCAACTGAGCAGGCTAGAGAAGCGCTAATCACGAATCCTTCTGCCCACCACCAAGCTATCAAAACTTCGATGAATCAGATTCTAACTGTTGAGGAGAGCGAGCAATTCCTAGCCACTCTTGATAAACTATTGATTGGCTTGCAAAATCTACCTATATAATTTTTTGAGAGGAGACATTATGTCTATTTTTACCACTATTCTAGCTAGTATCGTAGCTATTGAGCACCTATATATCATGTATTTGGAAACCTTTGCGACCCATTCAGACTCTACTAGTCGCGTATTCAATATGGAGAAGGAAGAATTACAACGTAAGTCTGTGACTGCCTTGTTCAAGAATCAAGGAATTTATAATGGCTTGTTGGCGGTTTTCTTGCTCTACGGTATTTTTACTGGTAATCTAGAAATTACAAGCATTTTTGTTCTATATGTTATTGCTGCAGCAGCTTATGGCGCTATTACAGCAAGTCCAAAAATCATCTTAACCCAAGGTGGACCAGCTATCTTGGCATTAATTTCTATTTTGTTGTTTAAATAAATAGAAAAGCCTTCCGTGAGGAGGGCTTTTTGCAATTACTGAATATTCAGTTCTCCATCTAGTGTAGAGATATAGAGGTAATTAGTGGCGTGGGGATTGGAATAGGTTGGAAGGTCAATTCCCAGATTATTTTGACTGGCATCTATATGGATGTCAGTTTTTGTTTTGGAATGAAGAGAAATGTCAATCGAACCATTGTAATTACTGATGTTATGTCTTCCTTCTAGTTTTAGGTTTTCTGCTTTAAAATCACCATCCTCAATCGTTAAGCTACTGCCAACAGTATCGGAAATGTCTTTCGGACTTATTAATGTGGAATGATTGATTGCTACTTCTCCATTGAGGTGTGACAAATGAGCAAAGCTGAGTTGACTGTTTTCAATCAACATATCCCCATCTTCTACAGTGAGTTCAAGATTTTGAATAGTTACTTTATCCAGATAAAGGTCTCCTTGAAGGTTGCCTGAGAGTGTTTCGATTGTGCTATTTTTAGGGACCTGTAAGACAGGTTGGTAGTAGGCAACATTCTGGTCATTGACAAGATTTAAGATAGGTTCGAGTAAACCATCATAAGTAACGATGCCTTGATAGGCACTAGAAATGGTTAATTTTCCATCTTGAACTTGGTGGCTGAGTAGGTCGATGTCTTTATGCTGATTTCGATAGTAGTGGAGGTGGAATTGGTTGTCAGGCGAGGGCATAATGGACAGTTTTTCATTGACCTCTATAGAACGAATATCCGTAAAGCTTGCCGTTTGGGGCTGAAAATAGTTTTCTGCAACAGTTTTCATATTTGTCCAACCACCAGCAAAGTAGCCGATTAGGCTGAGAATTGTTCCAAGAGTGAACAGGCTCAGACTGATTTTCGTAAATGGTTTAAGCTGTTTCATAATAGCCTCCTTTGCGAATTTTTCTTTGTATCCAATGTAAAACAAGCAAGAAGGTTTTGCTTCCAAGGTCTAGAGTGAATTTACTACCCAATAGAGTGAGGGCCAAGCAGATGAGGGCCAGGCCTGTGAAGAGGAGGGAGGTAGACCATGATAGTGTGAAGAGGTCAAAGGCGAGGAGTAGCTGGGCGATTGCTAGACTGAGGAGGACAATCCAGAGTGAGATAAGGAGCAGAAAGAGGCTAAAGATGATTAGGAGAAGGGTGATGAAGAGGGCGACCAAGGTGATTGCTAGGGGGACGCCGATTGGGGCGGCAAGGATAGAGAGGATGGTCAGCCAGACCATATTGCGGGTATTTGGCTTATCCTCAATCTTCTCTTTATCATATAGATTGGCTAGAATTTCACTGGCTGCTTCTTTTGGACTGCCTAGTTCTTGAATAGCTTGCTCATCGTTTTCCTTTTCGTCAAAATATTCATTGAAATAGTCCAAGGTATCTTGAAAATCTTCTTTTGATAGGTTTTTGAGATATTTCTCGAGATTCTGTAAATATTCCTTGCGATTCATGGAAACCTCCTTTATCCAACACTAAGCTGGCAGTCTTGACAATGAATAACTAGCTGAGCAGGGCTATTTTCTTGCTTGTAGCTGAGATGAGTGATGTCACCCTCTTTCATCATTGTAAACGCCTTATCCTTTGGAAGTTTAAGGCTAGAATCTTCCTCCCAGATGTCTAAACTGATGTCCGTACTTGGTTGATAGGTTAGGACAGAATCTTCAGCCTGGCAGTTAAGGCTCTTTTCAATGACAAAATCCTTCAACTTCCAGACACAGTCTTCTAATGTTATCCTTGCATCTGAAAGGCTCATGCTTGAGAGAGTGATAACAGCATCGCTGGCTTCCAATTTTAACTCGCTCATCTGTCCATCTGAGATAGTTAGTGTAGAGTCTTCTAACCGTAGAGCAGAGCTTGGGCAGCTCACTTTCGTCATGCTGATACTGCTATCTTTTGCATTGATGACTAGCTGTTCGCTCGCCTGCACAGCCGCCATCGTCAGACTACTATCTGTCGTTTTCAGATTGAGACTAGTAAGGGGCGGTAGTTTTTTAGGGATTTTGAGAATAGCAGAGCTGGTTTGATTGTTTGAGAAGTAGAGGTGATTAGGGGTAGGCTTGCTTGTTAGGTACAAACTATCCTGAACCAGTTGATAGTCAAAAGCCTGGTAGCTACCATCTTCTGAAACAGGATTGTGCAATAAGACAGCTTCTCCTTCATAACTTTGAACACTAAGGGTCTGATCTTCGAGCGAAATCTGTAGGTTTGAAAACTCAGGTAATTCTTCAATCTTTGCCGTCAATTCAATTCTTTCCCTAGCTTGATAGGCTGAATGTTTAAAATTGTTGAAAAAATTCTCCCAGTCAAATTGAAAATCAAAATCAAAGTTGAAATCAAATGGTTTAGATGAATGTGGACTTGCTTGGTCTTGCTCGGTGATTAGGGCATCTTCAGGTAGATTGGCAATGATTTCCTTTGCTGCTTCATCAGGTGTTCCTAGCTCTATAATAGCTTCCTCGTCGTTATCCTTTTCGTCAAAATACTCATTGAAGTAGTCTAAAGCCTCCTGTCTGGCACTTGGATGAAGTTGAAATAATGCTTGTTCCAGTTGGTTCAAATAATCTGCGCGTGTCATTTTCGTAAGCTCCCTTCTATAATTCCGTCAATATGGTCTTTGTAGCTATTCCATTCACCCTGCAGGAAGGGGAGGTGTTCACGTCCAGCAGGAGTGATGGTATAGTATTTCCGCTTTCTCCCTTGAAATTCTTGGGTATAGGTGGTGACATAGCCAGCCTTTTCCAATTTTTTCAAAATAGGGTAGAGTGTGGATTCCTTTATATCAGCAACTATCTTGATGGTTTGGCTGATTTCATAGCCGTAGGAATCCTGCTTTTCCACGATGGCTAATACCAGAAATTCTATCAAGATAGAGGATACGGGGTAGTACATAAACTCACCTCTTTATCTTTATATAATTATTTTATATATAAATTATATACCTATTGTTTAGCAAAATCAAGCGATTATATAAAATTTTTATATATCATCAAAATTCTTGTCGATATGCTGTACTAGTTTCATGAATGAACTTGAATTATAGTCACTAGTTTATCTTTGATTACTTCGTTAACTCGCTTTGCCGTACTTCAGTACAGCCTGCAGCTCGTTGCCTTGTACTAAAAGCAAACTAAATGACTATAATAGCTCGTGCTCTTGGTTTTATCTTTGTTATCGGTTTAGGTTATACATTAAAAGCCAAAGGGATTGTTCGAAGGGAGGATGCGACAATCTTTTCTAGCTTAGTGATGAATATTACGCTACCAGCCTCTCTCCTTGTAGCTTCAGCGACAGCCCAAGTATCTATAGATTTATATGTTCCCTTCATATTAGGAATTCTTTGTAATCTTTTTTTGGATATGGTGGGATACTGGGAGGCAAAGAAGTCTGGTCAACAGACTTCCGTCGGTCTTATGCAGTTATCAGGCTATAATATCGGAACCTTTACACTCCCATTTGTGCAAGCTTTTTTTCGCTATCTAGTCTACTAAGCGTCATCGTATTTGATGCGGGGAATGCAATCATGGTTTTAGGTGGGAATTACAGTATCGCAGCTGGTGTGGATGAAGAGCAGGAAAGAATGACCATTGCAACTTTTATAAAGAATCTTTCACGCTCAGTTCCACTAGTAGTCTATCTAGTTAGCCTATCGTTAGCAGTCTATTCTATCAAGCTTCCACGCGAACTTATCTCTGCGCTGACGATAGCCAGTAACGCCAATCCTTTTTTAGCCATGCTCATGTTGGGAATCTTGCTTGATTTAAAATTGAATTGGAAAGAAATTAGTCGATTGGCCTATCTTCTCTCTTTGAGGCTAGGTGCAAATATTCTAATAGCAGGGGTCATTTATTTTCTTCTACCTATTGATAAAACGATGAAAATCATGTTGCTGATCTGTCTAGTCTCTCCGATTTCAGTCATGTCCCCAATATATGCATTAAAGTTAGGTAGTCGCTCAGCTGAACCTGCCAATGTTAACTCCTTATCTATTTTGGTCAGTTTAGTCATGATGGTTCTTCTTATTTTTCTATTCGTTTAAAAAAGCCTCCGCGTGTGCGGGGGCTTGATTGTATATTAGTCAATAAAGAATTCTTGTGGACCTTGGTAACGACTTCCATCATTAAAGGCGATGTAGAGGTTAAAGATAGGTGTAAGAAGAACATAGAAGATAGCTTGTACAGCTGATAAACCGAAGCTACGACCAAAATTGTAAACGAGATAGATGCCATATAATGGCCCTGCTAGTGGAATCAGTAAGAATAGAATGAACCATCTTTTTTCATAGCCAAAGGCGATGCATTGTTGGATATAGAGATTGTAGATTGGAATCAATGATTTCCAACCAGCGTAGCCTGCTTTTTTGAAGAGGATGTAGTTGGAAATAGCAACAAGAATATACCAAATAAATGAAAATAGTAGTGTTGTACCCCAAATGCCAATGAGAATTCCCTGTGCTAATGTTTCTTCTGTCATAATAAAACTCCATTTCTTTTTTATAGTTCTATTATACCAGTATTAGTTCAATAACACAATATAAAATTGCATTTTTTTAAAATTTTTTCAGAAAAAGGGAGTGAGAAAGAACTCGACTGGTCTAAAAAAGAGTTCGTCAACAAGTCTTTATTTCTAGTTGTTGAGCTGAAACAGTCTATCCCCAGACTGTTTCACTCCCACCCCCGCATAGCTCCAAAGGTTCGGGGAACCTTTGGAGGTTGGAGATGAAGCGAACTTTGTTCGCAACAGTCGTAATGGTCAGATTTGGAGTGTAATACACGAATTGCTGAGATTTGCTATGCAAATCTTATCTCCAACCTCTAACAATCTCCCAGATTGTTAGAGCCAATCAACCACTGCGCTGAGATGTTGACACGAACTCTGAGTAGTAGCCGCTGGGCTTTTTGCCCAGCCTCTTGAAATTTTATTTGTAAGAGACGATTCCGAGAATGACATCGACAGCTTTTTCCATGGTTTGCAGGCTGACAAACTCAAAGCGACCATGCATGTTTTCACCACCTGCGAAGATATTTGGCGTTGGAATGCCCATGAAGGAAATCTTGGAGCCGTCTGTTCCGCCGCGAACAGGCTCAATCAGTGGCTTGATACCTAGATTTTCCATGACGTCTTTAGCGATATTGATTGGGGTCATGTCTTTTTCGATGATTTTCTTCATGTTGTAGTATTGGTCATGTAGGTTGACAATGACACGTGGAGTGTCAAAATTGGCATTCATCTTTTCAGCGATGTCCAGCATGAGCTGTTTGCGGGAAAGGAAATCCTCTTCCTCGAAGTCACGGATGATGTAGGTGGTAGAAGCAGTATCGACACTACCTTCCATGTTCATCAAGTGGAAGAAACCTTCATACCCTTCAGTTTTTTCTGGGCGGTCTGCTTCTGGAAGGGCATTGTGGAAATCAATAGCCAACTGGAAGGCATTAATCATCTGGTCCTTAGCAGATCCTGGGTGGACATTGCGTCCTAGGAAATCAATCTTGGCACCTGCTGCTGAGAAGGTTTCGTACTGGAGTTCGCCCAGCGGTCCACCGTCCATAGTGTAGGCAAAGTCCACATCGAAGTCTTCTACATCAAACTTGTCTGCACCAACACCGATTTCTTCGTCAGGACCAAAGCCCACACGGATTTCGCAGTGCTTGATGTCAGGGTTTTGGACTAGGAATTCAATGGCAGTCATGATTTCTGCAATTCCTGACTTGTCATCAGAGCCTAGCAAGGTGGTACCGTCTGTGGTAATCAGTGTTTGACCCTGGTAGTTGGCAAGTTGTGGGAAGTCTTTTGGATGCAATTCGTAGCCAGAAGTTCCCAAGGCAATTGGGTTGCCGTCGTAGTTTTCGATGATCTGAGGATTCACACCTTCTGCGTTGAAATCCGCCGTATCCATGTGGGCGATGAAGCCAATCTTACGCGTCAAACTTGGGTCGTTGGCAGGCAGTGTTCCCACAGCAAAACCATTTGGCAGGTAGTGGACATTCTGTAAGCCGATGCGTTTCATTTCAGGCAGAAGGATATTCTGTGCAAACTCGACTTGGTTTTGGGTAGAAGGAGTGGTTGTCGAATTTTCATCTGAGCGAGTATTTTCTTTGACATAGACCAAGAAACGGTCTAAGAGTGTTGGGTATTTCATATTGTCTCCTTATTTTTTCAAAATATGTTTTTCAATAGCCTTGGCAACGCCGTTGTTTTCATTGGTGTCTGTGATGTCCTGGGCGATTGCCTTGACCTGCTCGTTAGCGTTGCCCATGGCAATACCAAGTCCAGCAAATTCAATCATTTCCAGGTCGTTGTTGGCATCTCCCATAGCCATGATTTCTTCTGGGAGGATACCGAGGCGGTCTGCCAGTTTTTTCAAACCAGTGGCCTTGCTTGCACCGTTTGGTAAAATTTCCAATAGATAGTCCTGTGAACGGACGGTGGAATAGCCTTGGCTGAGTACAGGATTGTGTTGATTTTCAAAGGCATCAATATGCTCTTTTTCACCGACGAACATGGCTTCAAAGAAGCGATGCTGACCTGACTTGGCTTCTTTTAAATCAATTGGTTGAGGAGTCATTCCTACCAAACCTGCGTCTAAATTAACGCGTGCATTGGCTTTTTCTGCAAGAACGAAGTAGTCTTCCTCGTCAAAGAGAGAAATTTGCACATCATCATTTTCAATAAAAGTGGAAAGATAATCAATATCAGAGATAGATAGTTCTTCCCAGTCAATCAGGCTCCAATCCTTTGTCGAATGGGTTGAACAGCCGTTATTGACAATGATAAATTCTTCCTCGGTGTCAAAGCCGAGCTGCTCTACGAAAGGCTTAACCCCAGCCAAGGGCCGACCAGTACAAAGAACAATCTTGACGCCCGCTTCAACAGCCTGATGAATGGCATCAATCTGTGGCTGCATCAGCTCTTTTTTCTCGTTTAAGAGGGTTCCGTCCATATCAAGAGCGATTAGTTTAATCATATAAACCTCCTTGTTTTCAATACATCTAGTATAGCATAAAATGAGAAAGGAATGATTGAAATACTAAACTCTGTTCTATATGGTAAAATAAATTGGGTGGTGGATAGCTGAAATGAAAGTGTAAAAAATAGAAGTGTTGCAAAAATGACAATGTTCATTATGTGTCAAGAAAGTCTTACATTGCTAGGGGATACAAAACATGGAGTATGAGCCATATAAACAAAGGTAAGGACTGTCTATGTAAGATGTTATAAAAAATAATTCAGATTTCAAGATACCGTTTTTCAATCCTCTGGAATGAATAGCACTCATGCTTGATTATGATTAAAGAATAGAGACAATGGAAATATCGGTTATGGACCAGTATTTTTTGGTATAATAGGGGAATAGAAGAGGAGTTATGGTATGAAGATTAGTGTTCAGAAAGAGTCCGAGATGTACCTGCTAACTATTTCCTATACTGTTCCAGCTAGTTTAGCAGAAGCTTGGGACTTGTTGGCGACAGATAGTGGTTTTGCCCGCTGGTTTCCACAGTTAAACATTGTAGGAAATACGCTGGTTTTTGAAATGGAAGGATTCCGTGAAGTTATGGATTTACTGGAATACCGAAAAAATGAGAAAATTGCCTACATGTGGGATTCAGCAACAGTTTCATTTACACTGTCCCAGTTAGAAAATCAGACCTTGATTACTTTTGAAGAACGAATTCCAGAAGATTTTGGTAATGAATTTGCGAATGCTCAAAAAGACATGACAGGATGGTTGGTGCAAAATGAATGTATCAAAAAAGTCTTAGAAGGTCAGGAGTCGCCTGTACGTCAACCCTTGCAGGAAAAGTGGAGGACTTTTCTGGAGCTTGAATTAGAAGGTCTGTGATTTGAAAGGAGGCTACTATGAAAAAGTGGTGGGAACAACTGAAAGAAGAATATTATGAAACACGGTTTGATTCTAATGAAGATTGGATGGAATGGTTTATCAAACGGAAGATGACCTGGGGATGGAGATGGCCGACTGCCATAACGATTTTTGTCCTTTGGGCTCTATCGCTTCCAGATGCTAGAAATGCGGTTCGTTTCTTTTATTTTTTATTGGCGCTGGGAGTAGCTACGGTTTTACATAAATTAATATCTTATTTGAAAAGAAGAAAGTGAGAGCATATGCATCAAATTACTTGCCCCCATTGTGGGACGGCCTTTCAGGTCAATGAAACAGAATATAGTCAGCTTTTAGCCCAGGTGCGTGGTGCGGAGTTTGACAAGGAAATCCATGAACGATTGGAGCGGGAACGAGAATTATTAAGCCAGAAGGCTGAAAATGATTTGCAGGCTAGATTGAGTGATAAGGATAAGGAGATTCTGGAACTGACCGCAAAACTTGATAAATTTGCTAGTCAGACGGAACTGGAAATCAGCTCTGCTATTTCCAAAAAAGACCAAGAAATCCAAGAGCTTAAGGCTCAGTTGGGGCAAATCGGTCTTGCTAAGGATTTGGAGTTGCAGCAGGCGGTAGCTCAGGTGGAAAAAGAGCGGGATGCGGCACAAAATGCTTTGGTTTTGCAGGAACAAAAGCAAGAGTTAGCCCTGGCGACCACTCGTCAGGAGTACGAAGTACGGCTCAAGGCGGCGGATGAGCAGGTGGAATTTTACAAAAATTTCAAGGTCCAGCAGTCTACTAAGGCAATTGGAGAGAGCTTGGAGCAGTTTGCTGAGGCGGAGTTTAACAAGGTTCGTTCCTATGCTTTTCCACGTGCCAAATTTGCGAAGGACAACGAAGTATCAGCGTCCGGTTCAAAAGGAGATTTCATCTTCCGTGATTTTGACGAGTCGGGCTTGGAATTTATTTCCATCATGTTCGAAATGAAAAACGAGGCAGATACGACCAAGACCAAGCATAAAAACGCAGATTTCTTTAGGGAGTTGGACAAGGACCGTCGGGAGAAAAAATGCGAATATGCTGTATTAGTCAGCATGCTAGAGGCGGACAATGACTATTACAATACAGGGATTGTGGATGTTAGTCATGAATATGAGAAGATGTATGTTATCCGACCACAGTTCTTTATCCAATTAATCGGAATTTTACGAAATGCTGCGCTCAATAGTCTGCAATACAAGCAGGAGTTAGCCATGGTTAAGGAGCAGAATATCGATATTACTCATTTTGAAGAAGATTTGGAAATTTTCAAGAATGCTTTTGCCAAAAACTATCAATCGGCCAGCAACAATTTCCAAAAGGCTATTGATGAAATCGACAAGGCAATCAAGCGAATGGAAGCTGTCAAGGCAGCCCTGACCACCAGCGAAAACCAGCTTCGCCTAGCCAATAATAAACTAGATGATGTCTCCGTCAAAAAACTAACCCGCAATAACCCAACTATGAAAGCCAAGTTTGAGGCGTTGAGGGAGGATTGAGATGATTGTTCCGCTACAATTTGAACATATACTTCAACTTGATGAGGCCTTCCAGAAGCAAGGTTGGCCCTCCCGCAAAGAGATTTTAACCAACTATCTAAGGGAACAAGAAAAGGGAGAACGTATCGTCCTAGTTGCCGAAGAAGCAGGAGTTTGCAAGGGCTACATCACCTTGATTAAGCAAGTGAAGGAGGGGCCGTTTTACCAATCTGGAATACCTGAAATTGCTGATTTCAATGTTTTTGAAGACTTTCAAAATCAGGGGATAGGTTGGCAATTATTAGATGCTATCTGTCAGCTTGCCTCAGAATTCACGGATATAGTAGGTATTGGAGTTGGTTTGAATGCAAATTATGGAAAGGCTCAACGGCTCTATGTAAAACATGGTTTTATACCAGACGGAAGCGGTGTCTGGTACCGAGGGCGCTCTTTGCCGGTAGGTGCCAAAGCCTATAATGATGATGAATTGGCCTTGTATTTTACAAAAAAGTTATAGAGGAAAAGTAAAATGAATACCATCGACCTAAATCTGCCTGTTGCAGAGATTATCAACCAGCACCCAGAAGTCAAGGAGATTCTGGTGGAGCTTGGTTTCAAGCCTTTGGCAAATCCAGCCATGCTCAACACAGTTGGCAAGGTGACCAGTCTGAAGACAGGCTCCAAGATGACCAAGATTCCGTTAGACCGTATTCAGCAGGTCTTGGAATGCAACGGATACGAGGTAATAGGAGGAGAAGCATGACAGACCAACGGATTGACATTTTGAAGAACATTCTCTTGGACTTGCACAATGGTGCCAGTCCAGAGTCTGTTCAGGACCAGTTTAATCAGCATTTTACGGGTGTTTCTGCCCTCGAAATCTCCTTAATGGAGCATGAGCTCATGTCCAGCGACACGGGCATCACTTTTGAAGACATCATGAGCCTCTGCAATATCCATGCCAACCTTTTTAAAGGAGCCATTGCAGATGTGGAAGTGGCGGATATGGACCAGGAAGGACACCCTGTCAATGTCTTTAAGCAGGAAAACCTAGCATTGCGGGCGGCTCTCCTACGCATCCGCCGTATCCTTGACCAGTACGAGCAGACAGAGGATGCGGAACTGCAAGACCAGCTCCAGCAAGGCTTGACACGCCAGTTTGGCCTCCTCGGTCAATTTGAAAACCACTATACCCGCAAGGAAAAGGTCTTTTTTCCAATCATGGAACGCTACGGTCACGATGCACCGCCTAAGGTCATGTGGGGCGTGGACGACGAGATTCGCGACCTCTTCAAGACGGCTCGCAAGGCACTTGAGAGAGGCGACCTAGCTGCAACACGGATCCATTTTGAAAATTTTGCCAAGGAGTTCGAGGAGATGATTTTCAAGGAGGAAGCCATACTTCTCATGATTTTGCTGGAGACATTCACTCAGGATGATTGGCTTCAAGTGGCAGCGGACAGCGACGCCTACGGCTACGCCATCGTCAAGCCGACAGCCAAGTGGGGACCTCATCGGGAGACTTTTTGGGAAATAGCAGAGCAGGTAGCCGACAGTCTTGCTCCGCAGCCAGCTGGGTCAAACCAGCAGATTATCGATACGCCAGAAGGCCAGTTCACCATTACCTTCACGCCCAAGGAAAAATCGGAAACTGTTCAGGACAGGACCAGTCCGCAGAGCTTTGGTAATGGCTACTTGTCTGTCGAACAGGCCAATCTCATTCTCAACCATTTACCGCTGGAACTCACCTTTGTCAACAAGGACGACATTTTCCAATATTATAATGACAGCCACCCTGTAGAAGACATGATTTTCAAACGTACTCCGAGCCAGATTGGACGTCATGTGGAGCTCTGCCATCCACCAAAAATCTTAGACAAGGTCAAGAAGATTTTTGAACTGCTCCGCACAGGGCAAAAAGACCAGGTGACCATGTGGTTCAAGTCCGAGAGTATGGGCAAGTTTGTCTATGTGGTCTATAAGGCCGTGCGTGACGACCAGGGAGAGTTTCAAGGCGTCTTGGAATACGTCCAAAATATCCAACCATTTTTTGAAATTGACAGCGATTTTCATCGGGATATTTAATCCAACCAGACCGCCCACAAGTGCGGTCCTTTGTGTTATAATGAGAACATGATTTCAGGAATTATTAACGTCAAAAAAGAAGCGGGCATGACCTCGCACGATGTGGTTTTTAAGCTCCGCAAGATTTTGCAAGAGAAAAAGATTGGGCACGGTGGTACCTTGGACCCAGATGTGACAGGCGTTCTGCCCATTGCAGTCGGCAAGGCTACTCGCATGATTGAGTATATGCAGGAAGAGGGCAAGATTTACGAGGGAGAGATTACCCTGGGCTACTCGACCACGACCGAAGATGCGTCGGGGGACCTCGTTGAGCGGACACCGGTTTTGGACATAGCAGAGCAGGCAGTAGATGAGGCTATGGCTAGCTTTGTCGGTACTATTACTCAAATTCCGCCTATGTATTCTGCTGTCAAAGTAAATGGCCGCAAACTCTATGAGTACGCACGGGCAGGTGAAGAAATCGAACGTCCTCAACGCCAAATTGACATTTACAGTTTTGAGCGGACCAGCCCGATTGAGTTGGCAGATGACTGTGCACGTTTCACCTTCCGAGTTCGTTGTGGCAAGGGAACTTATGTCCGTACTCTTTCTGTTGACTTAGGGGCTAAGCTAGGCTACGCTAGCCACATGTCCAGCTTGGAACGAACTGGATCAGCAGGAATGGACCTAGCGGATGCCTTAACTTTGGAAGAAATTTCTTCGCTGGTAGCTGAAAATGATTTTTCATTTCTCCAACCTATTGAACGTGGTATCGGGGATTTACCTGTTGTAGAATTGAAAGAAGAGCAGGTGCAAGATACTACATTTGGTCGATTTGTAGAATTGAATGCAGAAGCAGAGCGCTTAGCAGGCTTTCATGATGGTCAGTTGATTGCTATTTTTGAAAAACGCGACCAGCTGTATAAACCGAGTAAGGTTTTGGTCTAAGAAATTTCTCAATAACTGTGATAAAATAGAAAACATGAACATTAGAACAATTAAACATTATAGTGAATTGAATCAAGAGGAGCCGACGGTTTTAGTACTAGGCTACTTTGATGGGATTCATCTTGGGCACAAAGCTTTACTTGATCGAGCAAGGAAAGTAGCAGATGAGCAAGGTTTGATAGTAACTATTTTGACCTTTCCAGAGTCACCTCGGTTGGCTTTTTCTCGCTTTAGCCCAGAACTTTTACTGCATTTGACAAGCCAGGAACAGCGTCATCAGTTATTGGAGAAATATGGTGTAGATCAACTGGTAATGACGCCATTTACTAGCGAATTTGCCAGTAATACTCCAGAAGAATTTATTGAGCGGTATGTTAAGGGGGTGAATGCACAAGTCTTAGTTGCTGGATTTGATTATCATTTTGGGAATTGCAGAGCAGATGTCAAAGATTTGACAGAGCTATTTGATGGACAGGTAGAAATTGTAAGTGAAGTGAGCCTGGGCGGAGAGAAAGTTTCTTCAACTCGCATTCGTCAGGCTATCCAGTCAGGGGATGTCTCTCTAGCTAATCAACTTTTAGGTTATCCATTTATGACGGAGGGAATTGTTGTTCATGGAGATGCCAGAGGGCGCACTATTGGTTATCCGACTGCAAATCTGGCTCCTTTTGACCGTGTCCATTTACCATCTGAGGGAGTCTACGTCGCTGATGTCGAAGTAGATGGGAAACGCTATCGAGCTATGACAAGCGTTGGGAAAAATGTGACCTTTGATGGAACTGAGATGCGG
Source organism: Streptococcus sp. 2018WUSS126 (assembly GCF_044427425.1). NCBI lineage: Bacteria > Bacillati > Bacillota > Bacilli > Lactobacillales > Streptococcaceae > Streptococcus > Streptococcus sp. 2018WUSS126. The sequence continues at coordinate 69,985 of NZ_JAOTGB010000013.1, forward strand.
ATAGAAGCCCATATTTTTGGGTTTGACCGCTTTATCTACGGAGAAAAAATAACTATTTTTTGGCTTGAAAAAATTCGAGATATGGTCAAATTTGATGGGATTGAAGGTTTGATGGAGCAGATGAAATCTGATGAGGAATTTGCCTTGCAATGGGGAAAACATGCTTAAACGATTAATTCGTCATCCTTTTTATGAGAAGGCTATGACCTACATAGCTGTAGTCTATGTATTTCTTATCGTACTTGAATTAATGGATGCTAGTATTGCCAATTCTAGTGGCTATCGGGTACTGGATTGGCTTCTGTGGTTTATTTTTGTCTGCGATTATTTTGCTCAGCTTTATTATGCGGATGACATACTTGAATATGTACAGGGGCATATCTTGGAACTAATTGCCATTATTCCATTTGATTCATTCTTCAGTTTTCTTCGCTTGGGAAGACTTGCACGACTCTTCAGATTAGTCAAAGTAACGAGAATATTTGCCCTGTCTAATCGATTCTGGGATACAATCAACAAGCTTTTGCATACCAACAGTTTATCCAAGGTATTGATGCTAAATAGCTCAGCAGTGCTAGTTTCAAGTGTCTTATTATCAGTGATTGAAGGAAAATCATTCTTCGATGCACTTTGGTGGTCCATTGTAACGATGACAACTGTAGGGTATGGAGATATTGTCCCCCAAGATACGATTTCTAAAATTATAGCCATCCTCTTGATGTTGGTTGGTATTTGTACTTTTGGTATGGTTACCTCCACAATAACTCGTTTTTTCTCTGAAACAGAGCGAGAAACGAAGTTGGATACCTTGATGGCAAAAATTGATGAACAAAACGAAACATTATTACGCTTAGAGAAAAAAATAGAATCTTTAGAAAAATTGGTAAATTCTCAAAGTAAGTTCTAGTTCCCGTCCTTCCAGAAGTTACTTTGAGAAAACTGCATAACACCAACAGAATTTAGTCTCAGACTAAGTTCTGTTTTTGCCTAAAGCTGCAGATTCAAGGAATTTTTAGGGTTGAAAATGTTGAAAAAAAGAGTACACTAAAGTTACTGGC